>CAZPYW010000024.1:0-13991 GCA_964590095.1 uncultured Oscillospiraceae bacterium
GCGCATGCTTTGACGTATCGCAACACGGTCAAAAGCCGATAGAAAAGCACACACCGCTGGTGTGTGCTTTTTGCGTCTGCGGGATGGCGTGCTGCGCGGATGCGCAGGGGCAGTTTATCAGATCAACGCGCAAATGGGGCAGCGGATGCTGCCCCGATGCCGTTTATGCCATGTAGCCGCATACCGGTTTCAGACGAAGCGGGAGCGCTCCATCCAAAGGCCATGTGCTGCGCACACTTGCAGCGCGCGCGGCGCTGCGCTTTTTCTCAGGCTGACGCGCCAATGGCGCGTTCGCTAATACACGTTCTGCGCGTTTGCGCGCAGAAAACAGGGTCAGCAGCAGCCGTTGTCGCAGCCGCAGCCACAGCCGTTGTTGCCGTTGCCAAGGACAAACACGATGACCAGAATGATGATCCACCACCAGCTGTTGCCAAAAGCATAGATGCCGGAAGAATTACAGGACATAATGAAACCTCCTAGAATATAACGTAGCGAATCTCGCCCGCTCATTCCATGTTATGTGGAAGTTTGAATTTGGTGTCTGTCAGGCATAAAGCTCCTCCAGACGGCCAAAGCGATAGCCCAGCTCTTCCCAGCGCGTCAAAAGCGCATCCAGAATCTCCGCGTTGGTTTTCGACGTGCTGTGCAGCAAAACGACAGCGCCAGGATGGATGCGCGGGATGAGCTTGGAAAACGCCTGCTCGGCGGTGGGCTGGTCGTCCTGCTTCCAGTCCACATAGGCAAGACTCCAGAATACCGTCCGATAGCCCATGGCCTTGGCCATGGTCAGATTTTCCTCACTGTAGATGCCCTGCGGCGGGCGGTAGTATTTTGGCATGGTCTGGCCGGTAATGGTCTGATAGCGCTCCTCAACCGCCGTCAGCTCCTGCTGAAACGCATCAAAATCCGCAATGCGGGACATGTCATAGTGATGCTCGGTGTGGTTGCCGACGATGTGCCCCTCATCGGCCATCCGGCGAACCAGCTCAGGCGCGGTTTGCAGATAGTTGCCCACGACAAAGAACGCAGCCGGCGCATCATGCGCCTTTAAGACATCCAGAATCTGCGCCGTGCAGCCGTTTTCATACCCCGCATCAAAGGTCAGATAGAGTACCTTCTCCGTGCCGCCGCCGACATACACCGCGTCATAGCGCCGAAGTGCCTCAGCGGTTGCATTGCCGACGGGCGGCTGTCCCTCCAGCTGAAAGCTGAGTCCCCAGCTTCCTGTCGGAATGGCCGTCTGTGCGGAAAACAGCGCGCCAAGCGCGCAGAAAAGCAGCAGCGCCGCCGCACCGGCGGCCAGCAGTCTGCCGTTTCGTCTGAAAAACGAACGCATAAAAACACCCCCTGCGGCAGTGTATGCTGCGCCGCAGGGGGCAAGTACTATTTTCGTTTATCGCAGCCGGTGCAGCCGTTACAGCCGCAGCCACAGCCGCCCTTTTTCCGCCTTGCGCTGCGCACGGCGAGAACCAGCCACAGCGCAAGGGCAAGCAGAATGATCACAGCCAATAGCTCCATATCCGTACCCTCAGATGGCAAAGCGCAGGATGAGCGCCACGACGAACGCGGCAAGCCACGCGATACAGCACTGGCTGACGCAGATCACGGCGGCACGCGTGCTGGAGCCAACCTCGCGCCGGATGGCCGCGATGGCCGCAACACAGGGGGTGTACAGCAGCGTGAAAACCAGGAAGCAGACGGCCGCCGTCCGCGGCAGAAGCGCCGTGATCGACGCGCTGCCAAGCAGGATCTCAAGCGTGGAGACGACAGACTCCTTGGCAATGAAGCCCGAGATCAGCGCCGTGGCGCAGCGCCAGTCGCCAAAGCCGAGCGGCGCGAAAATCGGCGCAATCAGGCGGCCAATCATGGCAAGCAGGCTTTCCTCGCTGCTTGCGACAACGTTCAGCTGTGCGTCAAAGCTTTGCAGGAACCAGATGACGATGGTCGCAAGGAAAATGACCGAGAATGCGCGCTGTAAAAAGTCCTTTGCCTTTTCCCAGAGCAGAAGCGCCACGCTTTTTGCGCTGGGGAAGCGGTAATTGGGAAGCTCCATCACAAACGGCACCGGACGGCCACGGAACGTGGTGCGGTCAAGCACCAGCGCGCAGAGAATGCCCATCAGAATGCCGAACAGATACAGCGCGATCATGACCAGCGCGGCATGCTCGGGGAAAAACGCCGCCGAGAAGAAGCCGTAGATCGGGATTTTGGCCGAACAGCTCATAAACGGGGTGAGCAGGATGGTCATATTACGGTCGCGCTCAGAGGAGAGCGTGCGCGTTGCCATAACGGCAGGCACGGTGCAGCCGAAGCCAATCAGCATCGGCACGATGGACTTGCCGGAAAGGCCGATTTTGCGCAGCAGCTTATCCATGACGAACGCCACGCGCGCCATGTAGCCGGTGTCCTCAAGAATGGAGAGGAAGAAGAACAGCGTGACAATGATGGGCAAAAAGCTCAGTACGCCGCCGACGCCCTCAAAAATGCCGTCGATGATCAGACTGTGGACAACCGGATTGAGTCCATAGGCCGTCAGCGCACGATCGACCAGCGCGGTCAGCGCGTCGATGCCAAGCGCCAGAAGGTCACTCAGGAAGCTTCCGATGACGTTGAACGTCAGATAGAAGATCAGCAGCATCACACCGACGAAAACCGGAATGGCGGTGTATTTGCCGGTCAGGACGCGGTCAATGCGGCTGCTGCGGCGGTGCTCGCGGCTCTCGTGCGGCTTGGTCACGGCCTGTGCCACGGTTTCCTCAATAAATGTGTAGCGCATGTCGGCCAGCGCAGCGTTGCGGTCAAGGCCGCGCTCCTGCTCCATCTGGACGACCGAGTGCTCGATCAGCTCAAGCTCATTCTGGTCAAGGAGAAGCTCCTGCTCCAGCTGTGTATCGCCCTCGATCAGCTTGGTCGCGGCAAAGCGGACAGAGATGCCTGCCGCCTGCGCGTGATCCTCGATCACGTGGCAGACTGCGTGGATGCAGCGGTGAACCGGCCCCTTGGGGCAGAAGTCATAGACCGACGGCTTTTGCCGCAGCTGCGCCGTGCGCACGGCGGTATGCACCAGATCCTCAACGCCCTCGCCGCTTGCCGCGCAGATGGGTACGACCGGCACACCGATCAGGTGGGAAAGCAGCGCCGTGTCAACCGACCCGCCGTTTCCGGTCAGCTCATCCATCATGTTCAGCGCCAGCACCGTTGGCACCTGAAGCGCCAGCAGCTGGAGCGTCAGATAGAGGTTGCGCTCAAGATTGGTTGCATCGACGATGTTGATGATACAGTCGGGCTTCTGGTTCAGGATAAAGTTTCGTGTGACGATCTCCTCGGCGGTGTAGGGTCTGAGCGAGTAGATACCGGGCAGATCGACCACGGTGCAGTCCTTCTGCCCGCGAATCTCGCCGCTTTTCTGATCGACTGTGACGCCGGGAAAGTTGCCGACGTGCTGGTTTGAGCCGGTCAGCTGATTGAACAGCGTTGTTTTGCCGCAGTTCTGGTTTCCGGCCAGTGCAAAGATCATACGCTGTCCTCCATTTCGATGCTGCGCGCATCCTCTTTCCGAAGCGTCAGCACGTAGCCGCGCAGCTGAAGCTCCATGGGGTCGCCCATCGGGGCGATCTTACTGACGGTGATGCGCGTCTGCGGGATAAGTCCCATGTCAAGCAGACGGCAGCGCAGAATACCCTCGCCGCCTACGGCGCGGATGACGCCGGACGAACCGGCGGGAAGCTGATCGAGTGTCATATGTGTTCCTCTTTTCCAAATCGCGGCGCCGCCGGAGCGGGCGGCAGAATGCTCACGCGCGGGTGCGGAAGGCCTCGCGCAGAGCGGGATAAAGCATGGCATAGCGCTTCTTGTTCAGGGCGTAGACCGGCTGCGTCTGCGCATCCGGCTCAAACGAGCCGCTGATGCTGATATGCCGGACGGCATCCGGCAGACCACTGTACAGGCCAATGCCGACACCGGCTGCGGCAGCCGCGCCAAGTGAGGTCGCGCTGTCGGAGAAGGTGGAAACGTCCATCAGCGTGACGTCGCAGATATCCGAGATGATCTGCTTCCAGAGTTTAGACTTTGCGCCGCCGCCGATGATGCGCAGGGCGCGGATATCTTCACGCTCACGGAAGGTGTCAAGAATCTGGCTCAGACCCATGGCAACGCCCTCAAGCACGGCGCGGGTAAAATGGTCACGCTTATGCGTGGTGTCGATGCCGAAGAAAACGCCCTGTGCCAGCGCGTCAAAGACCGGAGAACGCTCACCCTCAAGATACGGCAGATAGATCAGCCCACCGGCACCGGCGGGAGACTGCGCGGCAGAGGCGTCAAAGGCGCGCGCCGTGCTGATGTCAAACAGATCCATCGCCCACGAGATCGAGCGACCTGCGCACTGCGCCGTCCCGAAGACGTTGCAGCCGTTGCCGTCAAGGGTGTACATGTGGAACACGCGGTGCTTCGGGTCGATAAAAGGCTGAGACATGGGGCCGGCGATCCACGCGGTGGTGCCAAGACTGAGATAGAACGTCCCGGGCGTGGCCGCGCCTGCGCCGACGTTTGCGCACGCGCCGTCGCCGCCGCCAACCGAAACCGGAATACCGGCGCGCAGACCCAGATGGCACGCGGCCTCCTCGGTCAGATAGCCCGCGATCTCACAGCTTGAGCGGATCTGCGGATATTTGTTGACGTCAAGGCCGGTGACGCTGAAGATATCGGGGTCATACTGGCGCGTGGAAAGATTCATCAGCCCGCCGTGGGACGCGTCAGAAAGGTCGGTCGTGTCCATTTTGCCGCAGAGGCGGTAAACCAGATAGTCCTTGGACTGTAAAAAGCGGACAGTCTTTTCATAGACCTCCGGCTCATTTTCCTTGAGCCAGATCGCCTTGCACAAAGAGGACGCAGGACTGAGGACATTACCGGTGATATCGTAAAAATAGTCGCGGCCATACTGTGCGCGCAGCCGGTTGGAGATTGCAAGTGCGCGCGTATCGGCGTGAATCATGGCCGGACGAAGCGCCTGACCCTCGGCGTCCATCGGCAGACAGCCCAGCATGTGGCCGGAGATGCCGATGGCCTCAACGCGCTTGACATACTCGGGAGAAAGCTCGCGCAGCATCATCATTGCGCGGACGGCGCTCATCCACCAGTCGGCGGATTCCTGTTCACAGGCACCGCCCGACAGGTGATGGGTCGGGTAGGTAGTCGTTACATTTCGCAGAACATTCAGGTTTTCATCCACAAGCGAGGCCTTCAGGCCGCTTGTACCAATATCAAAAGCAAGCAGGATCGTATCCAAGCAAAATCACCTCAGAAAAAGTATATCAAAAAACCATACAGATTTCCATAGGTAAGTGCGCTTTTTTGTAACAATTGCCGCCGCGCATCGGGGCGTAGACCAGACGGCTCGCGTCGTGCCTTCTGTTTTCGCGCCGGAAGCAGAAATTTCGGGGCGCGGCCATGGCCTTGCACCTGCATGTCGGAGCGACACATGAAATGCAGACGGCGCTTTTTCGCCAGAATTTCCGTTTTCCACAAAAAAGCGGGAAATCACAGCTTCTATTTGTTGAAAACTGCCGCTTGACTTTTGCCATTTAAAGCAGTACCATTTAAAGCATAAAAGACCGGACGGCATCCGGAAGCAACAGGGAAAGGAGCGACTGCCATGACACGCACGATGAACCAGAGCACCATGAACACCCGCGTACAGGCGCAGTCTGCCGTTTCCTATTATTCCTTTACCAAGGTCTGCTTTGCAGGCCTCTTTTTTGCTTCCCAGTTTTCAAAACCTGTCCAGTCGCATACGCCGGAAGAGAAATTCTGAGCCAGAACCAGAAATCTCGGGGCGCTGCCATTGGGCGGCGCCCCGTTTTTTTATTCCGTAATTTACGCAAAGGAGTTTTTGAAGATGAAAAAGAAACTGACCGCACTTGTACTTGCAACCGTTCTCCTGCTTTCGCTGTGCGCCTGCACAGCCGCGCCCGCCGCCGACGCTTCCTCGGGCGGAAAAAGCTATGTCGTCGGCATCTGCCAGCTGACGCAGCATGAGGCGCTGGACGCCGCGACACAGGGCTTTAAGGACGCACTGACCGAGGCGCTGGGTGACGCTGTCACGTTTGATGAGCAGAACGCCTCGAACGATATCCCCACCTGCGGCACGATCTGCGCGGGCTTTGCCGCGTCCAATGTCGATCTGATTCTGGCCAACGCCACACCGGCGCTTCAGGCGGCCGTTTCCGCAACGCAGGACATCCCTATCCTTGGCACGGCCGTGACGGAATACGGCGTTGCGCTGGACATTGCGGACTTTGACGGCACGGTGGGCGGCAACGTCTCCGGCACGTCGGATCTTGCGCCGCTGGATCAGCAGGCACAGATGCTGACGGAGCTTGTTCCCACGGCCAAAAACGTCGGTATTCTCTACTGCTCGGCTGAGCCCAACTCGGTCTATCAGGCAGACGTGGTAAAAAGCTGTCTGGAGAGCGCGGGTCTGACGGTGCAGGTCTACACCTTTGCAGACTCCAACGACGTATCCACCGTCACCGCGACGGCCTGCGCAGAAAATGATGCTCTGTACATCCCCACCGACAACACTGCCGCCACCTGTACCGAGGCCATTAACAATGTGGCTGAGCCCGCCGGTATTCCCATCATTGCCGGTGAGGAGGGCATCTGCACCGGCTGCGGCATCGCAACGCTTTCGATCAGCTACTACGATCTGGGCGTGACGACCGGCAAGATGGCTGCGAAAATCCTGACCGGCGAGGCCGATATTGCGGAAATGCCCATTGAATACTACCAGAATCCCGTTAAAAAATACGACGCCGCGCGCTGTGAGGCACTGGGCATCGCCGTTCCCGATGACTACACCGCCATCGGCGAGTAAGCAACAGACAATATCAGACAACATAAGATAACCTTGCCGCGCCGCCCACAGCGGAGGCTGCCAACCTGTCAACACAAATATTTCTGAAATGAGGCTTTTGCCATGGAACTATCTGCGTATTTCGCGTCCCTGAACGTTTTGAATCTGTTCTCCAGAATGCCCGCCGCCGTGGCGCAGGGCATCATCTGGGGGCTGATGGCGCTGGGTGTGTTCGTCACCTTCCGGCTGCTGGACATCCCCGATATGACGGTTGACGGCACGTTTGCAACGGGCGGCGCTGTGACGGTCATGCTGCTGCTGGCGGGCTGGCCGGCATGGGCGGCGCTGCTGGCGGCGATTGCGGCCGGTATTCTGACCGGCCTTTGCACCGGCTTTCTGCACACAAAGCTGGGCATTCCCGCCATTCTGGCCGGTATTCTGACGCAGTTTTCGCTCTATTCCATCAATCTGCGCATCATGACCAAGGCAAACCAGACGGCCAGCATCAAAAAATTCGGCATGTTCTGGGAGCCAGAGAACGGCGGCGGCTTTATTCTCTCCTCGCTGTACATTCCGCAGGCCATTGCCGTCGGCGTGGTGCTGGCGGCGGTGATCATCGCGCTGCTTTACTGGTACTTCGGCACGGAGCAGGGAAGCGCGCTGCGCGCGACCGGCTCGAACCCCGCGATGAGCCGCGCACAGGGCATCCACATTGAAACGATGAAGGTGATCGGCCTTGGGCTGTCAAACGGCATGGTCGCGCTGGCGGGCGGTCTGATGACACAGTTTCAGGGTACGGCCGACGTCAGCATGGGACGCGGCTCGATCGTCATCGGTCTTGCGGCCATCATCATCGGCGAGGTGCTGTGCGACGCCATTTTCAGCAAGGGCTGCAACTTTGCCATCCGGCTGTCGTTTGTGGTGGTGGGCGGCGTGATCTATTACATGGTCATGGTCATTATTCTTTGGCTGCGGCTTGACCCCAACGATCTGAAGCTGTTTACGGCCATCATTGTTGCGATCTTCCTGTCTGTGCCCAATCTGCGCGCACAGAGCAAAAGCTCATTTGCACACGCAAAAAAGCACACCGGCGAAAGGAGCGGAAAAGCATGCTGAACGTTGAAAATATCTCGAAGACCTTTAACATCGGAACGATCAATGAAAAGCAGGCACTCCGTGATCTCAGCCTGCATCTGGCCGAGGGGGATTTTGTCACCGTGATTGGCGGCAACGGCGCGGGCAAGTCCACACTGCTCAACGCGGTGGCGGGCGTGTGGCCGGTTGACACGGGCAGCATTGAAATCGACGGCACGGATGTGACCGGTATGCCGGAATACCAGCGTGCGCGGTATATCGGGCGCGTGTTTCAGGATCCCATGATGGGCACCGCGCCCAATATGCAGATCGAAGAAAATCTGGCGCTGGCCTATCGCAGAGGCAAACGGCGCGGGCTGCGCTGGGGCGTGACACAGGCCGAGCGCAAAGAGTATCGTGAGCGGCTGGCAAGTCTGGGACTTGGACTGGAAGACCGGATGACGGCCAAGGTCGGGCTGCTTTCCGGCGGCCAGCGGCAGGCGCTGACGCTTTTGATGGCAGCGCTGCAAACGCCGAAGCTGCTGCTTCTGGATGAGCACACCGCGGCGCTCGACCCCGCGACGGCTGCCAAGGTGCTGGAGCTTTCCGATCAGATCGTCCGCGAGCACCGTCTGACGGCGATGATGATCACACACAATATGACCGACGCCATCCGGCATGGCAACCGTCTGATCATGATGGACAGAGGACGCATTGTGCTGGATATCTCGGGCAAGGAGAAAATGCGGCTGACCAAGGCCGATCTTCTGGCGCGCTTTGCCGAAAAGGCGGGCGTACAGGAGGAGACTGACGCCGTGCTCCTTTCCTGAAATCAGAACGCACTGCGAGCTTTTAAGAAAAAATGCGCACAGGGATTTCCCTGTGCGCATTACAGTGTGAGAAAAAGCCTCGCAGAGTTCGCGTCCGCAGACGCGAATCCAGTTAAAATCATGTTTGGCCGCGGCGTGTACGTGGACAAACATACTGCTCAAGCTGCAAGTGTGGAATTTGTCTGCTGTAAGCAGACAAATGATACGCGCAGCAGGTTGCAGTCTCTTTGCCGAAAAACGACAAAGACGTTTTTCGGCAGGTTAAAATGTGCACAGGGATTTCCCTGTGCGCATTTGTGCAGGCTTGCAGCGGCATATGGCGCGGCGGCGCAAAAGACGCGCTGCGCGCAAGGAATCAGGAATACTGTTTGCCGTTAAACTGTGCGGCGGCTTTTTCACTGCCGCTCTCGATGATGGCCAGCGCGGCCGCACCGGCCGCGTCCAGCGCGGCGGAAAAGGCCGTTTGCTCCTCACGCGGAATGACCGACAGCACCCAGTCGGCCAGATCGTAATCCGGATGCGGCTTGGCGCCCACGCCGATCTTGACGCGCGGGAACTGGTCGGTTCCAAGCGCGGAGATGATGGACTTGATGCCGTTGTGGCCGCCGGCTGAGCCGGAGGCGCGCACGCGCAGCTTGCCAACGGGGAGAGAAATGTCATCAAACAGCACGATGATATGCTGCGGCGGGATTTTGTAATAATCGGCGGCCTGCTTGACAGAAAGGCCGGAGGCGTTCATAAAGGTCTGCGGGCGAAGGAGCAGAAGTTTCTGCCCCGCATAGGTGACCTGGGTGCAAAGTCCCTTGTGGCGCAGCTTTTCACCTGGCGCGCCAAGGCGGCGCGAAAGCGCATCCAGCGCGAGAAAACCCGCGTTATGGCGGGTTTTCTCATACTGTGCACCTGGATTTCCAAGGCCGACGACCATCCAGCCGCAGGCCGGTTTTTGAAAAAAGAACATCGATCAGAACAGAACAGACATGGAGTTTTCCTCGTAGATGCGCTGGATGGCGTCTGCGAAGATGGGCGAAACGTCAAGATACTTGATCTTGTCGCAGATATTTTCGGGTGCGGGGATGGTGTTCAGGAAGGTCAGCTCCTTGATGCAGCTGTTTTCCACACGCGCGATTGCGGGGCCGGAGAGTACGCCGTGTGTGGCACAGGCATAGACCTCGGTCGCGCCGCCGATCTCAACGATGGCCTTGGCGGCGTTGCACAGCGAGCCGGCAGTGTCGACCATATCGTCAAACAGGATGCAGCGCTTGCCGCGCACATCACCGATGATGTTCATGACCTCACACTGGTTGGCCTTTTCACGGCGCTTATCCACAATGGCCAGACCCATGCCCATCTTGTTGGCGAACGAACGGCTGCGCGAAACGGAGCCGACGTCGGGGGAGACGACGATCATATCCTGATGATCGGGGAACTTTTCGGTGTAATGCTTGACAAAGACGGGATTTGCCAGAAGATTGTCAACGGGGATATCAAAGAAGCCCTGAATCTGTGCGGCATGCAGGTCCATGGTCAGCACGCGGTCAGCGCCCGCGGCCTCGATCATGTTGGCGACCAGCTTGGCGGAGATGGGGTCACGACCCTTGGCCTTGCGATCCTGACGCGCATAGCCGAAGTAGGGGATGACGGCAGTGATACGGCCAGCGGAGGCGCGCTTGCACGCGTCGATCATGATGAGCAGCTCCATCAGATTGTTGTTGACGGGCTTGCAGGTGGACTGGACAAGGAAGACGTCGCTGCCGCGAACCGTTTCATTGATAGTCACGGAAACCTCACCGTCGGCAAAGGTCGTAACGGTGCAGTCGCCCAACGGCAGCCACAGCTTACGGCAGATGCCCTCGGCAAAGGGGCGATTTGCGTTTGCGCAGAATACCTTGACGTTTTTACCATGCGAAATCATATGAAATTACCTCTTTCTGTTGCTGGCACGCCGCATGGGCGAGCCGCTCTCTTCTGACGTTTTCTTCTGATGATCGATTAAGCTCCCTCGGAGCGGGATTACAATTGAAAAGACGGGGGTGAAAAGCGGACGTTTACTTCGGCTCTTTCAGCTTGTGCCGTGCAGCCCAGTCCTTCTTATTGGTCTGGCGGGCGCGCGCCACAGCCAGCGCCATGGCAGGCACATCGTCGGTGATGGTCGAGCCGGCGGCCGTATAGGCGCCGTCGCCCAGCGTGACCGGCGCGACCAGATTGGTGTTGCAGCCGATGAAGGCATTGTCACCGATGGTGGTGCGGTATTTTTTCACGCGGTCATAGTTGACCGTGACCGTGCCGCAGCCGAAGTTGACGTTTTTGCCGACGTCGCTGTCGCCGACATAGGTCAGATGCGAAATCTTTGTTCCGTCGCCGATGGTCGAGTTTTTGACCTCGACAAAGTCACCCACCTTGACGCTGTTGCCAACGCTGCTGCCCGGGCGGATATAGGCAAACGGACCGATATGCGCCTCAAAGCCGACGGTGGAGTTGTAGATCTGGGAGGCGTTGACCACACTTTCGTCCCCGATGCGGCTGTTTTCCAGATAGGCGTTGGGGCCGATGGTGCAGTTTTTCCCGATGGAGGTCAGACCGCGCAGAATTGTCCCGGGCAGGATGGCCGTCCCCGCGCCGATGCTGACGGTGGGGTCAATATAGGTGTTGCCATAGTCCCAGATCTCAACGCCAAGCGCGGCAAGGCGCTGGAGATTGGCGCGGTTCAAAATGGGCTGCCACTCGGTCAGCTCACTCATGCTGCTGACCGGATACACGCCGTCGCGGTCGGTATAGGGTACGCCGTGGTTTTTCAGGAAATCGGTGAAGATGAACTTATCGTCCAGCGCCTCCATCAGCGTGCTGCGGCTGACCGAGGTAACGGGGCTGATGAGCGGTGCGTCGGCAAAGCTCTCTTCGTCGGCGGCAAAGGGCAAAATGACGGCAGGGCCGGTCACGACGATGATATCCTCCTCCGTCTCATCTGCGGTGGACAAAAACACATGCAGCTGATCAGAGGTGGTTTCAGCCGAGGGACACCAGAAATCCACATCGTTGGGGAAGCAGGCGCGAACCTCACGGCGGAAGCGCTCATGACAGACCAGGAAGAAACGCCCGACACCGCCGGAAAGCAGAGCGCTGACGAGCCAGGACAGCAGTGGCGTGCCCATGATGTTTTGCAGCATCATCGGACGGGAATAGCCGGTTTTGGCGGTATCATCGGGGATGAATACGACGGCAGACAATCCGGACAAGCGGTTCACGACCTTTCTCACCGCACACGCGGTGGACATACTGCAAGTATTATAGCAGAACGCGACGTATTTGTATAGAAAAATCGGAAAAAATATTGCCAAAAAGCGCGCGGCGAATTGCGCCGAATGAGAGGATATGATATAATGTCGGAAACTGACGCGCAGATGGGCGCTTTCCACGGGGAATGCGCCCCATTCCGTCTGCGCCGCACAGCGCGCGAGCGGTGTTTCGTGCAAAGCGCGTGAAAAGCCGCCACTGCACCGGAATGCCGCGCACAAAGGCCGGTAAGCGGCGCGCGGCGTGCTGACAAATTCAATGTGCCGGCGGCACATGGCAAAAGAGGAACGATACATGCTGGAACTGAAAAATCTCTGCCTGACGGCAGGCGACCAGAATGGTAAAACAGAGATTCTGAAAAATATCTCGCTGACGGTACCCGACCGTTCATTCATCGTGGTGACCGGCCCCAACGGCGGCGGCAAGACCACGCTTGCAAAGACTGTGATGGGTCTGGCGCAGCCGACCGGCGGGCAGATCTTCTGGGATGGCGAGGATATTACGGCACTGGATGTGACCGAGCGGGCAAAGCGCGGCATTTCCTATGGCTTTCAGCAGCCGCCGCGCTTTAAGGGCATGAAGGTGACAGACCTGCTGGCCATCGCGGCGGGGCGCAGGCTCAGCCACGATGAGGCGTGCGGCTATCTGACGCAGGTTGGTCTGTGCGCGCGCGATTATCTTGGGCGCGATGTAGACACCAGTCTCTCCGGCGGCGAGGTCAAGCGCATTGAAATTGCGACGATTCTGGCGCGCGGGGCAAAGCTGATGATTTTTGACGAGCCGGAGGCCGGTATCGACCTGTGGTCGTTTGCGCGGCTGACCGAGACGTTCCAGGCCATCCATGAGCGCCATGCCTGCACGCTGATCATCATTTCGCATCAGGAGCGTATCATCCGGCTGGCGGATGAGATCGTCCTGGTGGCCAACGGACAGGTGGCGGGACGCGGCTCGGTCGATTCGCTGTATCCGCAGATTCTGGCCGGAACGGTTTCCGGCTGCAACCGACTGGAGGTGAACGGAACATGCTGAACGATGTACAAAAGCACATTCTTGAGATCGTGGCCGATATGGCCGGTATTCCGGATGGTGCGGTCAACATCCGCTCGGACGGAAAAAAGGCGTTCCGTCAGAATTCAGAGCACATCACCATCACCTCAAAAACGGACAGGGACGGCATTGATATCCGCATTGCGCCGTTTACAAAGGATGAGAATGTCCATATCCCCGTTGTGCTGACCGAGAGCGGCCGGCACGACATGGTCTACAATGATTTTTACGTCGGTGAGGGCGCAGAGGTCAGAATTGTGGCAGGCTGCGGCATTCACAACTGCGGCGACTGCAACTCTGAGCATGACGGCATCCACACGTTCTATCTGGAAAAGAACGCGCGCGTGACCTATATTGAAAAGCACTATGGCGAGGGCGAGGGGAGCGGCAAGCGCATTCTCAATCCGCAGACGGTGGTATATCTGGCCGAGGGCGCGTCGATCACCATGGAGACCAGCCAGATTGCGGGCGTTGACGACACGAAGCGCTATACAAAATGTGTGGCGCAGGGAGCGGGCGCGGAAATCCTGATTACCGAAAAGCTGTTGACGCATGATGACCAGCGCGCAGAGTCCGAAATGGACGTCATTCTGGACGGTGAGGGCAGCCGCACACGCGTCATCTCGCGCAGTGTTGCCAAGGATGGCTCGACGCAGATCTTCTATCCGCGCGTACAGGGCAACGCCAAATGCTTTGGCCACGTGTCGTGCGACGCGATCATCATGGGCGAGGCAAAGGTGCGCGCTATTCCCGAGATCTCCTGCAACCACGTGGACGCCAGTCTGATTCACGAGGCGGCGATCGGCCGCATCGCAGGCGAGCAGCTGCTGAAGCTGCAAACGCTCGGCCTGACAGCCGAGGAGGCCGAGGAAAAAATCCTTGAGGGATTTTTGCGGTAA
>CAZPYW010000025.1:0-13809 GCA_964590095.1 uncultured Oscillospiraceae bacterium
AATCAATACCCAGTTCCTCATACACAGCGGCGGCTTGGGTGCGAAGATCATCATCTACTCGCACTTGCATAACACTTGTAGCCATAAAAGCACTCCTTTCAAATACAGTTGTATTTCTTTGTATTGCAATTATAATCTATTATATGCAGAATGTCAAGGAATAGCCGCCGAATGTTATCCGATAAAAAGAAAATTCCTGAAACCTTTCGATTTCAGGAATTTGGTCCGAGTGACTAGATTCGAACTAGCGGCCTCTTGAACCCCATTCAAGCGCGATACCAAACTTCGCCACACCCGGAAACTGTATTTCATTCAGCCCAGATATAATAGCACATCTGTCTGCGTTTTGCAAGCCCTATTTTTTAATTTTTTTCTGACAGAAAAAGAAAAAAGGACTTGATTTTATCCATGCGCTATGGTAGACTAACCAAGTCTGTGAAAGGGCGGTCCTCTGTCGCAGCCGGTACCAAGGTACAGCGGCATTTCCTGCGGCATGAACGTCTTAATATAAAGGAGGACAAGATTATGGATCTCATGAAGGCTCTCAGCAGCCAGTACATGAAGCACGAACTGCCCGAGATGAACGTCGGTGACACCGTTCGCGTGCATGTAAAAATCAAGGAAGGCAGCCGCGAAAGAATTCAGGTTTTCGAGGGCACCATCATCGCCAAGAAGCACGGCGGTATCGAGGAATCCATCACTGTTCGCCGTATCTCCTACGGTGTCGGCTGTGAAAAGGTTTTCCCCGTCCATGCACCCAACGTTGTTGACGTCGAAACCGTCCGTCACGGCAAGGTCCGCAGAGCCAAGCTCTACTACCTGCGTGATCGTCTGGGCAAGGCCGCTAAGGTCAAGGAAAAGGTCTAATTATCCCGACAGCAGAAGAGAAGCCGTTTTTCGGCTTCTCTTTTCTGTTTTCTGTGGGAAATAACCCTTTTTAATATGAGAGTTTTGTGATATAATCTCCGTGATCGTGATATTTCGCGCAGCGGCGTCCGGCCGCGCGCTTTACAGGATGCGAGGAAAAGCAATGGATACGGAAAAAAGTATATTTGATACGCTGGATCTGGATGAGATCCGCCGTCTGATCGGTGAGGACGTCCCCGCCGCGTCAGCCGCCGCACATAAGAGGCCTGATGCACAGACGGCCGAGGCGGGTACAGAAGTAGAAAAACCGGCCGTGCCGGAAAAACCGGAAATGCCGGAAACGTCTGCTTCCAAGGCTGCGGAAGTGATGCCTGCTCCGGCTGCGCAGCCGAACGCTGCTCCGCCGGTACAGAGAAGGTCGGAAAGCGCTGCTGTTGAGGAAGAACCGGCACAGCCGAAAGCGGCACAGCGTGCGCATCCAGCGCAAAAGCAGCCGACGGCTCCGAAGCGCGATGAAACGCAGGTGTCGGATGCCCCGCGCGGGAGCGTCAAGCGGGACGTGGAAAAGGCGCTTGCGCAGCACCGCGATGAGGCCGAGCAGGAAAAGCCGCCGCGCGGATATGAGGCGTTCACGATGCTGCATGATCTGGTCGTGATTCTGGCGGTATTGACGCTGGTTTTCGTCTTCTTCTTCCGGCTGGTGGGGGTGGACGGCGAGTCGATGATCCCCACGCTGTATGACAGAGATTATCTGATTCTGGAAAGCAACTTTCTCTATCACGCCGATGATATCGAGCGCGGAGACGTGATCGTTCTCAAGGTTGACGCGCCCTCCATCAACAAGCCCATCGTCAAGCGTGTGATCGCAACCGAGGGACAGACGGTTGATATCAACTTTGAGACAGGCGAGGTAACGGTGGACGGTAAAATCCTGATCGAGCCGTATATCTATGAGCCGACGTATGAAAGCTACGCCGAGTACGGCGCGGGGCTGGAGTATCCGCTCACCGTTCCCAAGGGGCATCTGTTTGTCATGGGCGATGACCGCAATCATTCGTCCGACAGCCGCTATGCGCCCATCGGCTGCGTCAGCACCGACAGCGTACTGGGCAAGGTGCTGTTTCTGGTCTTCCCCGGGCGTGAGACGGATGTGTACGGCAACGTGATCGGCAAGCGTGATTTCGGCAGAATTGGAGCAGTATCCTGATGGAAAATACAATGAATATTCAATGGTATCCCGGCCACATGACCAAGACGCGGCGCATGATGGAGGAGGATATCCGTCTGGTTGACGCCGTGTGTGAGATCGTTGACGCGCGCATACCCATATCCAGCCGCAACCCCGATATCGACACGCTGTGCGCAAACAAGCCGCGGCTCATCATCTTAAACCGCATCGATATGGCTGACCCTGAGCTGATTCGCCGTTGGAGCGACTATTTCCGCAGCCAGGGCATGGCCGTTTTACAGACTGACTGCAAAAACCGCAAGGGCATCAACGGCTTTGTACCCGCTGTGCGCCGCCTGCTCAGCGAAAAGCTGGCGCGCTACGCGCAGAAGGGGCAGGTCGGCAGACCGCTGAAGATCATGGTTGTGGGCATTCCCAACGTCGGCAAGTCCACCTTTATCAACCAGATCGCCGGCCGAAAGGGCGCAAAGGCAGAAAACCGCCCCGGCGTCACGCGCGGCAAGCAGTGGGTCACGGTGGACACCGGTCTGCTGCTGCTTGACACGCCGGGCATCCTGTGGCCGCGCTTTGAAGACCCCGAGGTTGGTGTCCGGCTTGCCTATACCGGCGCGGTCAAGGACGATGTGCTTGACACCGAGGCGCTGGCATGTCGCCTGATGCAGATGCTGTGGGAGCGGTATCCCGACGCGCTTCGCGCGCGGTACAAGCTTGACTGCCCACCGGAGGCCGATGGCTATGCGCTGCTGCAGGCGGCGGGACGCAAACGCGGCTTTTTGGTCTCCGGCGGCGAAATTGACACCGAGCGCATGGCGCGTGTGCTGCTTGAGGAGTACCGCAGCTGTAAGCTGGGGCGTTTTACGCTTGAGTCCCCGCCCGCGCCTGAACAGCCGCCGCAGACAGAACAAGAGGTAGAGCCATGAGAGGACAGCAGGAGCATGTAGACCTGTGGAAATTTGAGCATGAGGCGTTTGCAGACGGCTTTTCTGTCGTCTGCGGTGTGGATGAGGCAGGGCGCGGCCCGCTTGCGGGGCCGGTCTGTGCGGCGGCTGTTATTCTGCCGCAGGATGTGCAGATCGAGGGACTGAATGACTCGAAAAAGCTGACGGATAAGAAGCGTCGGGAGCTGTATGATGTGATCACGCAGACGGCGGTTGCCTATGGCATTGCGTTCTGCGATGAAAAGATGATCGATGAGATCAATATTTTGCAGGCGACGTTCCGCGCCATGCAGCAGGCCATCGATGCGCTTTCTGTCCGGCCTGCGCTTGCGCTGGTGGATGGAAACCGTGCGGCAGACTTCGGCCTTCCGGTACGGACGATCGTCAAGGGCGACAGCCTGTCTGCCAGCATTGCGGCGGCCTCGATTCTGGCCAAGGTCAGCCGTGACCGGCTGATGGAGGAATACGATCAAGCCTATCCACAGTATGGCTTTGCCGTACATAAGGGCTATGGCACACAGCGGCACTATGCCGCGCTGCGCGAATTCGGCGCGTGCGAGATTCACAGAATGAGCTTTTTGAAGAAATTCTATGGCGAAAAATAACGAGCTTGGCGCGTGGGGCGAGGCGCTTGCCGCAGAGCTCCTGCGCAGGAAGGGCTTTACGATCGTACAGCGCAATTATCGCAGCCGGTATGGCGAGATCGATCTGATCGCATCAGGACAGGGAATGCTTGTGTTTGCTGAGGTCAAGCTCCGCAAGACGGCGGAATTTGGCGCAGGACGCGAATTTGTGGACGCGCGCAAGCAGGAGCGTCTGCGCAATACGGCGCTTTTGTGGCTGAGTGAAAACCGGACGGAGGCGCAGCCGCGCTTTGATGTGATCGAGATCTACGCGCCGGACGGCGTGCGGACAGCACACCCCAGAGTCTGTCATTTGGAGGATGCATTTTGAGCAGCTATCGCGTGTTTGATGGCCATTGCGATACACCGGTCGAGCTGTGGCGCACAGGTGCGCCGCTGCTGGAAAACAGACTGGCCGTGTCGCTGGCGCGGGCAGGGAAATACGACGGCTACGCGCAGTTTTTTGCGTTTTGCACTGCGTGGATGAAGCGCGACATGCCGCACAGCGAGCAGTATCGGCGTGCGCTTGCGTATTTTATGGCGCAGCTTGCGCAAAACGCGGACGCGGTGTCGCTCTGCCGGACGGCAGGGGAGGCTGAGCGCGCGATGGACAGCGGGAAATGCGCGGCATTTCTGTCGATTGAGGGCGCGGAGGCGCTTGACTGTGACCCCGGGCGGCTGGATGAAGCCTATGAACAGGGTGTGCGCATGATCTCACTGGTTTGGAATGTAGAAAACCCGCTTGCGGGTTCGTGCAGGACAGGCAGCGGCCTCAGCGCGCAGGGAAAGGAATTCTTTCGCCGCGCCCAGCGGCTGGGGATGCTGGTCGATGTCAGTCATCTGTCCGAACGCGGCTTCTGGGATATGACAGAGCTTGCGGAACGGCCGATCGTGGCGAGTCATTCAAATGCCGCTGCCATCTGCGCGCATCCGCGGAATCTGACGGACGCGCAGTTCAGTGCTATCTGCCAGCTTGGCGGGACGGTGGGGCTGAATCTGGTCGGGTCATTCCTGTCAGACGACGGCCGCGCAGACTTTGCCGCTTTCCGCCGCCATCTTGAGCATTTTTATGAGCTGGGCGGCGAGGAGCATGTGGCGCTGGGGCTTGATCTGGACGGAACGGATGAGCTGCCCGCCGGCTTTACCGGCGTAGAGAGCTATGAAGATCTGGCTGCGTATCTGCGCAGCTGTGGATATTCTGATAAAGGGATTGAGTCGCTGTTTTACAGCGCATGGATGGAGGTCGTCAGAACATGTATTATGTAAGCACCAGAGACAAAACGCTGCGCTATACCGCAGCACAGGCCATTGCACAGGGACTCAGCCGCGACGGCGGCCTGTTCCTGCCCGAGCGAATCCCGCAGCTGTCTGCTGCCGATTTGGACGCGCTGACGGCGCTTCCGTATGCCGAGCGCGCCGTGCGCGTGATGAAGCTGTATCTGGATGAGTTTTCCGAGGATGAGCTGCGCACCTATGCGCAGAAGGCATACGGCGCGGATAAATTCGACACGCCGGCGGTTGCGCCGCTGACGCAGCTGGATGATACGACTGCCGTGCTGGAGCTCTGGCACGGGCCGACGTGTGCATTTAAGGACATGGCGCTGCAAATGCTGCCGTATCTGCTGACGGCGTCACTGAAAAAGACGGGCGAGGAAAAAACGGCCTGCATTCTGGTTGCGACCTCGGGCGACACCGGCAAGGCGGCGCTTGCGGGTTTCTGCGATGTGCCGCACACCAAAATTCTCGTCTTCTATCCCGATGGCGGCGTGTCTGACATTCAGAAGCTGCAAATGGTGACGCAGGAGGGCGAAAATGTCGGCGTCTGCGCAGTCAGGGGCAACTTTGACGATGCCCAGACCGGTGTGAAGCAGATATTCTCAGACGCGCAGCTGCGCGAGGAGCTGGCGCAGCGGGGCTGCTTCTTCTCGTCGGCAAACTCCATCAACTGGGGCAGAGTCCTGCCGCAGATCGTCTATTATATCTCTGCCTGGTGCGACCTGCGCGCGGCGGAGCGGCTGGCCGAGGGCGAGGAGATCAACTTCTGCGTCCCCACCGGTAACTTTGGCAATATTCTCGCGGCGTACTATGCAAAGCGCATGGGACTGCCTGTTGGGCGGCTGATCTGCGCGTCCAATGCCAACAACGTCCTGACGGACTTTATTCAGACGGGAACGTATGACCGCAACCGTCCGTTCTATACGACCGAGTCGCCGTCGATGGATATTCTGATCTCGTCCAATCTCGAGCGGCTGCTGTATCTGCTGACCGACTCTGACGAGGTGGTGCGCGGATATATGGAGCAGCTGCGTGAAAGCGGGCGCTATACCGTTTCTGATGCGCTGCGCGCGGCGGTTGCGGAAAACTTCTCTGCCGGCTTCTGCGATGATGCAGGGACAGAGGCAACCATCCGCGCGGCCTTTGACGGCGGGTATCTTCCGGATACGCACACCGCCGTTGCATGGAATGTGCTGGAGCAGTATCGCGCACAGACGGGCGATACGCGCAAGAGCGTGATCGTTTCGACGGCGAGCCCCTTCAAGTTCTGCGCAAGCGTCCTTGGTGCGCTGGGCTGCAGCGAGCAGGCGGGCGGAACCGCGATCATTTCGCAGCTGGCTGAGCTGACCGGACGCGCTGCGCCCGCGCCGCTGGCCGGACTGGCCGGAAAGCCGGTGCGCTTTACTGGCTGTGTTGAGCGCGATGAGATGACGCGCGCCGTGCGGGAGATGCTCTGATGGCGCTGTATGCGATCGGAGATCTGCATCTGTCCTTTGGCGCGGATAAGCCTATGGACGTCTTCGGCGGCCGTTGGGTCGGCTATGTGGATAAGCTGCGTCAGGGGCTTTCGGTGATCGAGCCGACAGACACGACGGTCCTGCTGGGCGATCTCAGCTGGGCGCTGGATCTGGAGCACGCGCGCGAGGATTTTGCCTTTATCAGCGCCATCCCCGGCAGGAAGATCATCCTGAAGGGGAATCACGACTACTGGTGGTCGACTGCGGCGAAATTTTATCGCTTTTGTCAGGAGAACGCGTTTGCGGACATGTTCGTTCTGAACAATAATTGCTACCAGTACGGTGACGTGGCACTCTGCGGCACGCGCGGCTGGTTTTACGAGGAAGAACGGCAGGGGACGCACGATGAAAAAATCTTCCGGCGTGAGCTTGGCCGGCTGGAGGCGTCGCTGAAGGCGGCAGGAGAGCGTGAGAAGCTGTGCTTTTTGCACTACCCGCCAAAATACACCGGATACGAGTGCCCCGAGATCCTGCAAATGCTGCAAAGCTATGGCGTGCGTGCGTGCTACTATGGCCATCTGCATGCCGAAAGTCTGCGTATGGCGTTTCAGGGCGCCTGTCAGGATGTCGATTACCATCTGGTTTCGGCGGATTATGTTAACTTCACCCCCGTCCGTGTACTGGACTGACGGGGGAAAATGACACGGATTTCTAAAACTTTCTGTAAAAACAGAAAATAGATGTGGAAATCTTGTGAAAAGTCTGATAGAATATTACGGATTCAAAATCGGTGAACTACGGCACATCGCCGCACCACATAGGAGGAAACCACAATGAACGTCAAAAGCGTAGAAAAAGAAAAGGGCAGCGCAAAGGTCGTTGTCGAGATTGAAAAGGCTGAGTTTGAAACGGCGCTGAACAAGGCATATGCCAAGTGCAGAAAAGACATTATGATCCCCGGCTTCCGCAAGGGCAAGGCGCCCCGCAAAGTCGTTGAAAGTATGTATGGCGCGACCGTCTTCTATGAAGATGCGGTCAATGAAATCTTCCCCGAGGTCTATGAGAAGGCGATCCTGGCGCAGGAGCTCAAGGCTGTTGGCCAGCCGTCCGTTGCCGACATGACCACCGATGAAAACGGCAGCGTCATCCTGACCGTCACGACCGAGCTGTACCCCGAGGTCACGCTGGGCGCGTATAAGGGCATTGAGGTTCCCAAGACTGCCGTTTCCGTCGCCAAGTCCGAGGTTGATGCTGAGGTCTCCCGCATGGCCGAGCGCAACGCCCGCATCGAGACGGTTGAGCGCGCCGCACAGAAGGACGACACCGTTGTTCTGGACTTTGAGGGCTTTGTTGACGGCACGCCGTTTGAGGGCGGCAAGGCTGAGGGCTATTCGCTCAAGCTGGGCTCCGGTTCGTTTATCCCCGGCTTTGAAGATCAGCTGATCGGCACAAGCGCCGGCGAGGAGAAGGACGTAAACGTCACCTTCCCGCAGGAATACACCCCCGAGCTTGCCGGTAAGGAAGCCGTCTTCAAGTGCAAGGTTCATGAAGTCAAGCAGACCATCCTGCCCGAGCTGGACGATGAGTTTGCAAAGGACGTTTCCGAGTTTGACACCCTTGCCGCACTGCGCAAGGACATCAAGGCCAAGCTGACCAAGACCCGTCAGGATGCAGCTGACCGCGCGTTTGAAAATGCCGCTGTTGAGCTGGCCGGCAAGAACATGACCTGTGACATCCCCGTCTGCATGATCGAGGAGCAGGTTGACCGCCACATGGAGCAGTTTGCACAGCAGCTGCAGATGCAGGGCATGAAGCTTGAGGACTACGCCAAGATGATGGGCGGCGATCTCAAGGCAATGCGCGATACCATGCGTCCCATGGCCGAGACCACCGTTCGCTCGAACATCCTCCTCAGCCAGATCGTTGAGGAAGAGAAGATCGACGTCACCGAGGACGAGATCAACGCCGAGCTTCAGAATCTGGCTGACCAGTACAAGATGGAGCTGGATAAGGTCAAGGAGCTGGTCGATACCGCTGCTGTCAAGGCTGACCTGGGCGCGAAGAAGGCTATCAAGCTGATCGTTGACAACGCCGTTGCCGTCGAGGAGAAGAAGCCTGCCAAGAAGACTGCGAAGAAGTCCACCAAGAAGGCCGAGGCCGAGACGGAAGCTCCCGCTGATGAGCAGCCCGCTGCGCAGGAGGAAACGCAGGAATAATTCTCCGTCTGGATGGTTAGAATGTTTCATCCGAAGAAAGGAGTACTATTTATGAATCTGGTTCCTTATGTTGTAGAGCAGACCAGCCGTGGTGAGCGCTCGTATGATATCTTCTCCCGCCTGCTCAATGACCGCATCGTGTTTCTTTCGGGCGAGGTCGATAATAACTCTGCCAGCCTGATCGTGGCACAGATGCTGTATCTTGAGGCACAGGACCCCGACAAGGACATTCAGTTCTACATCAACAGCCCCGGCGGCTCCGTCACCGACGGCATGGCCATCTATGACACCATGCAGTACATCAAGTGTGACGTTTCCACCATCTGTGTCGGTCTGGCTGCGTCGATGGGCGCGTTCCTGCTGTCCTCCGGCACCAAGGGTAAGCGTATCGCGCTTCCCAACGCCGAGATCATGATCCACCAGCCCTCTGCCGGTACGCAGGGACAGGTGACGGACATGGCCATTCACATCAAGCGCATGGAGACCATCAAGAAGCGTCTGAACGCCATCCTGGCCGCCAACACCGGCAAGGACATTGAGACCATCACCGCCGCGTGTGAGCGCGACAACTTCATGACCGCCGAGGAGGCACTGGAATACGGCCTGATCGACAGAGTCATCTATAATCGTTAATTTCACCTCACGAAAGGAGGAGTCCCATTGGCAAGAGACAGTGTGCGCTGCTCGTTCTGCGGCAAGCGGCAGGAGCAGGTCAACCGGATCATTGCAGGACCCAACGTCTATATCTGTAATGAGTGCATCGACCTGTGCTCCAGCATCCTGCGTGATGAGATGCACGCAGAGAAAACTGCCCAGCTTGAGCTGCCGGATACACTCCCGACTCCTCAGGAGATCAAAACCTACATGGATCGCTATATCATCGGTCAGGACGAGGCGAAAATCGCCCTGTCCGTGGCGGTCTATAACCACTATAAGCGTATCTTCTTTGAGGATGATACCGACATTGAGCTGCAAAAGAGCAACATCCTGCTGATCGGCCCCACCGGCTCCGGCAAGACGCTCTTTGCGCAGACACTGGCCAAGATCCTGAACGTTCCGTTTGCCATTGCCGATGCGACCACGCTGACCGAGGCCGGTTACGTGGGCGAGGACGTGGAAAACATCCTGCTCCGGCTGCTACAGGCGGCAGACTTTGACGTGGAGCTGGCCGAGCGCGGTATCATCTACATCGATGAGATGGACAAGATCGCGCGCAAATCCGAGAACACCTCGATCACGCGCGACGTTTCCGGCGAGGGCGTACAGCAGGCGCTGCTGAAAATCCTTGAGGGTACGGTTGCAAACGTCCCGCCGCAGGGTGGGCGCAAGCACCCGCAGCAGGAGTTCATCCAGATCGACACGACCAACATCCTGTTCATCTGCGGCGGTGCATTCGACGGTCTGGACAAGATCATCGAGCAGCGGACGGATAAGTCCTCCATCGGCTTTGACGCGCCGCTGGAAAGCCGCGCAAAGCGCGATGTGGGCAAGCTGTTCCAGCTGGTACAGCCGCACGATCTGCTGAAGTTCGGCATTATTCCCGAGCTGGTCGGCCGTCTGCCGGTCATCACCTCGCTCAGCAGTCTGAGCAAGGAAGATCTGGTCAAGATTTTGACCGAGCCGAAGAATGCGCTGTGCAAGCAGTATCACAAGCTGCTTGGCTATGACAGTGTTGCGCTCAGCTTTGAGCAGGGCGCGCTGGAGGCCATTGCAGAAAAGGCAATCGAGCGTCAGATCGGCGCAAGAGGCCTGCGCGCCATCATGGAGGGTCTGATGACGGGCATTATGTTCGACATTCCCTCCGACCCCACCATCCAGAGTGTCCTGATCACCGAGGGCTGCGTCAGAAACGGCGATAAACCGGTGGTCACGCGCGACGCGTCGAAGCCGCGCGCACCCATCCGCAACGCGGGCGTGACGCTTTGACGCACTGCGTCGGGGTCATCCATACTTAAAACAGCGAAGAGTGAAGAGGTAACGTGCCGTCGGGCGGCAGCGCGCGGCGCACTGCGCCGCGGCCTGCAATACCATCTTCACTCTTGCTTCATATCTCCTAGAAGGGAGCGATACAAATGAGTGAATTTGAGCGTCCGCTCTGCCTGCCGGTGCTTGCACTGCGCGGGCTTTGCGTGTTCCCGCAGATGCTGACGCATTTTGACGTCGGCCGCCGCCGCTCGGCGCGCGCTGTGGAGGAGGCGCTGAAGGAAAATCAGCAGATTCTGCTTCTGACCCAGCGCGACTCGCAGAAGGACAATCCTGCGCGCAGTGACCTGTATGAGATCGGTACGGTCTGTGTGGTCAAACAGATTCTCCGTCTGCCGGGCGAAAATATGCGCATTCTGGTCGAGGGACAGTTCCGCGCGCAGCTGCTGGATATCATCCAGTCTGAGCCGTATCTGTTTGGGCGTGCCGTCCGGCTTGAGGATGCGGCCTGTAATAAGAGCCTCCCGCGCACACAGGCCATGGTACGCGAGGCGCATGAGCTGTTTGAGCACTATGCCGAGCTGTCTCAGCGCAACATGCAGGACGCGGTGATGCAGCTGCTCTCGTCCAAAGACCCGGGCTATGTTGCGGATTTTATCGGACAGAGTGCGCTGCCTGATTTTGAAGACAAGCAGAGGCTTCTGGAGGAGCTGAACCCGCTGCGCCGTCTGACGATGGCGATCAATCTGCTTGCAAAAGAGGTTGAGATTCTCTCGCTGCAAAACGAGATCACGGAAAAGGTGCAGCAGAATGTGGACAGGGGACAGCGCGACTATTATCTGCGCGAGCAGCTCAGCGCCATCCGTGAGGAGCTGGGTGAGGGCGATGACGAGCAGGATGCGGATAACTACAAGACCCGCATTCTGGCACTAGGACTGCCAAAAGAAACGGAAGAAAAGCTGCTGAAAGAGGCAACGCGTCTTGCCAAGCAGCCCAACGGCTCACAGGAGGCGGCGCTGCTGCGCACGTATCTGGATACGGTGCTTGAGCTTCCGTGGAATCAGAAGACGAAAGAGCGTCTGGACGTCAGAGCGGCGGCGAAGATTCTGGATGCCGACCATTTCGGACTGGAAAAGGTCAAGACCCGCATTCTGGAAACGCTGGCCGTGCGGCAGCTTGCGCCGCAGGCGCCGGCACAGATCCTCTGTCTGGTTGGCCCCCCGGGCGTTGGTAAGACGTCGATTGCCATCTCCATTGCGCGCGCGCTCAACCGTAAGCTTGCGCGTATCTCGCTGGGCGGCGTACACGATGAGGCGGAGATCCGCGGCCACCGCAAGACGTATATCGGCGCAATGCCCGGGCGCGTGATGGCGGCCATTGCACAGGCGAAGTCCAATAATCCGCTGCTTCTGCTCGATGAGATCGACAAGCTTGGCAGTGATTATAAGGGCGACCCCGCCTCGGCGCTGCTTGAGGTACTGGACAGTGAGCAGAACAGCTCGTTCCGCGACCACTATCTTGAGGTGCCGTTTGACCTGAGCCAGTGCATGTTCATCACCACGGCCAACACGACCGATACCATCCCGCGTGCGCTCCTTGACCGCATGGAGGTCATTGAGCTTGGCTCGTACACCGATGAGGAAAAGCTCCAGATTGCAAAGCGCCATCTGCTTCCCAAGCAGCTGGCAAAGCACAACATCGCAAAAAGTGCGGTGCGCGTGTCGGATGATGCCATGCGTGAGATCATCACCTGTTACACGCGTGAGTCCGGTGTCCGCAATCTTGAGCGGCAAATTGCCGCAATCTGCCGCAAATGCGCCATGCGCTTTGTCTGCGCAGACGCGCCCAAGCGCATCTCCGTCAGCGGTGCGAATCTGGAAAGCTTTCTTGGTGTGCGCCGGTTCCTGCCGGACGCGCTGCCGCCTGCGGACTGTGTGGGTCTGGTGACGGGACTTGCGTGGACGTCGGTCGGCGGCGAGACGCTTGAGGTCGAGGTCAATGTGGTTGACGGCTCTGGAAAGCTTGAGCTGACCGGCAATCTGGGCGACGTGATGAAGGAATCTGTCCATGCCGCCATCAGCTATATCCGCTCGCGCACGGCACACTTTGGCATTGAGCCGGATTTTTATAAGACGAAGGATATCCACGTACACTTCCCCGAGGGTGCTGTACCCAAGGACGGCCCCTCGGCCGGCATTACGGTCTGCACGGCCATTGTCTCGGCACTGACCGGCGCGCCGGTGCGGCGCGAGATTGCCATGACGGGTGAGATATCCATCCGCGGACGTGTGCTGGCCATCGGCGGCCTGAAGGAAAAGACCATGGCGGCGCTTCGCCACGGCATCAAAACGGTCATCATTCCCGAGGCGAACGCCCGTGACCTGTCTGAGATCGACCAGACGGTTCGCAGCGCCCTGAACTTTATTACGGCAAGTCACGTTGACAGCGTGATTGAAACGGCGCTGGACTTCGCCAGACGCCCCAACGCAAAGGCTGCGGAGTCCATGCCCTGTGAGCCGCAGCAGGCGCATGAGGCCGCTGAGAACGTGGACGCAATCCAGCTTCCCACGGCCAAGCGCCAGCGCCGTAAGCCTGCCATCCGGCAATAGGAGGGACGCATGAATCTGCATAATGCGGAGTTTATCCGCTCAGTCACATCGGTTGCCGACTGCCCAAAGGATGGCCTGCCGCAGATTGCCTTTGCGGGTAAGTCCAACGTCGGCAAGTCCTCGGTCATCAACAAGCTCCTGCTGCGCAAAAATTTTGCGCGCGTGGGCGAGGCACCGGGCAAGACGACGCACATCAACTTTTTCCGCATTGACCAGAAGCTCTATCTGGTCGATCTGCCCGGGTATGGCTATGCCAAGGTGCCGATGAAGGAGAAAGAACGCTGGGGACGGCTGATGGAGCAGTATTTCGCGGCCGAGGATACCATCGACTATGGCGTGATGATCGTGGACGCGCGCCACGCGCCCACGGCGAACGACGTGACCATGGCTGCGTATTTTAAGGCCAGCGGCAAGCCGTTTGTGGTTGTGGCAAACAAGCTGGACAAGCTGAAAAAAAGCGAGATCGAGCCGAATCTGGCCTGTATCCGACAGACGCTGACGCTGCCCGAGGATGTGGAGCTGATTCCGTTTTCGGCGGAAAGCGGCCTTGGCCGCGATGCGCTGCTGCGCGTCATACTGCGCGCGGCAGGGGAGACGTAAGCCCGTGGGCTGAGAGAAGCGTGCCTTCTTTCAGCCCATGTTTCCGGATGGAAACGGATGGAGCGCGTGCTGAAAAATCGGGCGCGCAAAATCTGCATGATTTCGCTGTCAG
>CAZPYW010000026.1:0-13528 GCA_964590095.1 uncultured Oscillospiraceae bacterium
TTTTGAGGGACTGCTCGAGAAGCTCGGCAAAATTCTCCTCCATTGCAGTTTCAACCTTGATTTCTTCGCTCATTTTGTTGTATACCTCCTTAATTATCCACGCCGGAGTCGATGCTCCCGCCGTGATACCCACAGTTTTCGCGTTAGATAAAAGAAGCATATCCAACTCATCCGCACAGTCAACCAATGTCACGGTCTTACAATACTGCCTGCAAATCACCGCAAGACGCCCCGTATTCGAGCTTCTTGCGTCGCCGACAACCACCATGGCGTCGCTGATTTTCGCCAATTCGGTCGCTTCTTTTTGACGCATCTCCGTAGCTCTGCATATTGTATCAAACAATTCCGAATTTGTACACACTTTTTTTAAGATTTCAGAGGAATTTTTCCACAATTTCTGCGTACTGGTGGTTTGGCAGACCATTCGGATGGGTTTTTTTGTGCGATTTGCATCATTGGAAAGCCAGCTCTCCAGCTCCTCCGGCGTTTCAAAGATCACTGGCTCGTGACACCAGCCCGCAATGGCCTGTACCTCGGGGTGTGCGCGCGTGCCGATGATGACCGGCTGCTGTCCGTTTTCATCCGCAGCGGCGATAATATGGTGTATTTTTTTGACAAACGGACACGTCGCATCCACCACCTCACAGCCGCGCGCGCACAGCGCCTCATACACCGCGCGGCTCACGCCGTGTGAGCGGATCACCACGCATTCATCCTCCCGCGCCTGCGCAGGGTCGTCGATCTGGCGCACGCCAAGACGCAAAAACCGGTCGGTCACATGGCGGTTGTGGATGATGGGGCCAAGCGTTGCAACGCGCTTTCCTGCCCTCACAGCCTCCTCGACCAGCGCAACGGCGCGGTCAACTCCGAAGCAGAAGCCCGCCGTTTTCGCCAATGTGATCTGCATAGCTGTCACCACCCATTCTGTAGATCTCGTAAAGTGTCTGCTCTGCCGCGCTCTGGATGACCTCATGCGGCGCATCTGCCCCGCACTCCATCGCAAACGGCGCACCAAAGATGACGTCGATCGGCCCAAAGGGTTTCTTCTCGCGCGTCACATATACCGGCACGATCGGCGCGCCGGTCTCAGCCGCCATGCGGAACGCGCCCGTTTTCGCGCGCGTCGGGCGGTCAGCGCGCCAGCGCGTGCCCTCGATAAACATCAAAAGCGTCTGTCCCGCGCGCAGGGCATCGACGCACTGCGTATAGGCAGCCGTGTCGTGCTGGCCGCGGTGGACAAAAATGATGTCAAATTTCCGCATCACCCAGCCGATGAAAAACGCGTGCTTCAGCTCATACTTTGCCATCACGCGTATCATGTCCGGCGCGTTCAGCGCAAGCAGAATCCAGATCGGGTCTGACGCGCTTGCGTGATTGGCACACAGCAGCGCGCCGCCGGCGGGAAGCTGCTCACGTCCATGGACGCGGAATACCGGATGCCAGAAAAACAGGCCGATTCGCGCCAGAACGTAGCATACACGATACCAGAATCTCATCCAAGCTTCCTCCGGACAATGTCAATGATGGCCTGCTCTGCCTCATCCAGTCCCATCTCGGACGTATCCAGCCGGACGGCGTCCTCGGCGCAGCGCAGCGGCGCAGCCGCGCGCTCGCTGTCCTGCCGGTCGCGCTGGCGCATGTCAGAGAGCACCTTTTCCAGACTCACCCGCTCGCCCTTTGCCGTAAGCTCGTCAAAGCGGCGCTTTGCGCGCACCGTATCCGAGGCCGTCAGGAAGATTTTCACGTCCGCATGCGGCAAAACCACTGTGCCGATGTCGCGGCCGTCCATGATGACATTGTTTTCGCGCGCGATGCTGCGCTGCATCTCAAGCAGCTCCTGCCGCACCGTGGGCAGCGCCGAAACACAGGAGGCGTAGTTGGACATTTCGGGCGTCCGGATCTCATCGGTCACATCAAAGCCGTTCAGGATCATATGCTGTCTGCCGTCCTCCGGCCAGACCAGCTTGATGTTAACATCCCCGATCAGTCTGCGGATGCCGTCTGCGTCGCGCGGGCCGATGCCCATCAGCGCCATGTGATACCCGACTGTGCGATAAATTGCGCCTGTGTCCACATACCGAAAGCCAAGCCGCTCGGCCGCACGGCGCGCCAGGGTGCTTTTTCCCGCGCCCGCAGGGCCATCGATGGCAATGCTGAAATATTTCTGTTTCATGGTGTCTCCCCCTGCTCATTCCTGCTGATCTCTGCCGCTGCCTTTCCGGCGGCGCGGCCTGTCGACCAGGCAATCTGTAGATTAAACCCGCCCGTGTACGCGTCCACGTCGATGACCTCACCGGCAAAGAACAATCCGGCCACGCGCTTTGACTGCATCGTTTTGGGGTCAAGCTCGCTGACCTTGACGCCGCCGGAGGTGACGATTGCCTCCTCAACCGGCGCTCTGCACGCAATCTCAAGCGTAAAATGCTTGAGCAGCTGCACCAGCGCCAGACGCTCCTGCCGCGTGATGGAGTGTACCTTCTGCGCGGGGTCGATTCCGCTGCGCTTGACGACCACCGGCACCATTGCCTTTGGCAAAAGCTCATGCAGGACGTTTTCAAAATTGCGGTTCTGATACTGCTCAAAATCGCGCAGCAGCCGCTGATCCAGCTTCTGCTCATCCAGCGCGGGCTTCAGATCGATCACGATCTGATACTGCATATTCTCTTTCATATGCGCGCTGGCGCTTAAAATTGTGGGGCCGGAAAGGCCAAAGTGCGTGAAAAGCAGCTCGCCCTGCTCGCTGTAGGCCGTCTTCCCCTTCTGATCAACCAGCCGGACGCCGACATTCCGGAGGGAAAGCCCCTGCATCTGCTTGCACCAGTAGCCCTTTTCCACCAGCGGCACCAGCGAGCCGACGGCCGGAACAATGGTATGCCCCAGCTCGCCCGCCATCCGATAGCCGTCGCCGGTCGAGCCGGTCAGCGGATAGCTGCATCCGCCGGTTGCCACGATCACGGCGTCTGCCGGATGCAGCCCCCCATCGGTCCGCACGGCGCTGACCGCGCCATCCTGCGTCAAAATGCGCTCGGCCGTTTCCCGCACCACATGCACGCCCGTCTCGCGCAGCCACGCGCGCATCGCGTCGATCACGCTGGCCGAGCGGTCAGTCGTAGGAAACACGCGGTTTCCGCGCTCGGTTTTCAGCGCACAGCCGTGCGACTGAAAAAACGCCATTGCCTCGCGCGGCGAAAAGCCGTAGACGGCGCTGTAGAGAAAGCGCGGGTTGCGCGGCACATTCTGAAAGAAATCCTCACACGTGCAGTCATTTGTCACATTGCACCGACCCTTGCCGGTGATGTAAAGCTTTTTTCCAAGGCGGTCGTTTTTTTCGATCAGCGTCACGCGCGCGCCCAGCTCAGCCGCCGTGCCCGCCGCCATCATACCGGCTGCGCCGCCGCCGATGACCACGATCTTATTCGACCCGTTCATAGACTTCATACTCATCCCAGATATGCTCCAATGTCTTGTACGTATCCGCGACCTGCCGCTCCTGTCTGCGGCTGACGGCCACGATCAGCGCATTGACCACGCTCATCGGCGCGACCAGCGAGTCCACAAACGAAACCATGTCGCTTTTTGCCACCAGCACGTGGTCTGCGATCTTGCCTGCCGGCGCGTCGCGACTGTCGGTGATGGCAATGGTGGCCGCGCCGGAATCGTGCGCAAACTGCATCGTCTTAACCGTCCGGCTGGAATAGCGCGGCAGACTGATGCCGATGAGCACGTCGCCCGCACCCACGCGCAGCAGCTGCTCAAACATCTCACTTGTTGCAGCGGAGGCAACCAGCACGACATTGTCAAACAGATTGCGCAGATAAAAATTCAAAAAGCTCGCAATGGCCGCCGAGGAACGGACGCCGACAATATAGATATGCCGCGCCTGTAAGATGGCGTCCACACTTTTGTCCATCTCCGCGCGGTCAAGCGCGTCGCTCGTCTTGCGGATGGTGTCGATGTCGGCCTGCAGCACCGTGGACACCACATCCTGATTGCCGATGCGGTCATTCGTGACCTCGATACGCTGTACCGCCGTCAGACGCGTGCGCACCAGCTCCTGCAATGTCTTCTGCATACTGGGGTAGCCGTCAAAGCCCAGCTCAACGGCAAAGCGGACGACCGTGGACTCGGACACGCCCACCGTCTTGCCCAGCTTACAGGCCGTCATAAACGCGGCCTTATCATAGGACTCCAGAATATAGCCCGCGATCAGCTTCTGTCCCTTGGAAAACGTGCGCTGACTTTCGCGGATGTGGCTTAAAATATCAGCTGCCATATATTTCCTCCCGCGCCCGTCGGGCGCAAAGCCATCTGTTTTCTCTTGCACGCCGCGCGGCCGTCCGGCCGTATGCGCGTACACGGATATGATACAGGTTTCGCGCGGTTTTTGCAAGTATCCCTGCAAAAAACCGCGCGATTTCCGCAATTTCGTATTCTGCTTTGCGCTATGTACGGCGCGGCGCCTTGTGCGAAGGCTCGCGTGTCTGGCGATAGAGCATCGCAACCTCTTCCTCCGTCAGCGCGCGCCATTTGCCGACCGCAAGCTCGCCCAGCGTGAGCGCCCCCTCGGCAACGCGGCGCAGCCGCGTCACACGTACCTGCGCCGCCTCGCACAGGCGTCGGATCTGGCGGTTGCGCCCCTCATGGAGTGTAAATTCCAGCAGCGCCAGTCCCTCCTCGCGGTGCAGCAGACGCACGCCGGCAGGCGAGGTCATGCGGCCGTCGATCTCAATCGGCTGCGCCAGCTTTTCCGCGCAGCCCTCCTGATACCCGCTGACCCAGACGAGATAGCGCTTTTCCAGCTCATGGCTTGGATGCATCAGCCGGTTTGCCAGCGTGCCGTCGTTCGTCATCAGCAGCAGCCCCTCGGAATTGAGATCCAGCCGCCCCACCGGATACACCCGCGCGCCGCAGTCGGCTACCAGCTGGGAAACATTTTTTCTGCCCTTTTCATCCGACAGCGTCGTCACATAGCCGCGCGGCTTGTTCAGCATCAAATACACCCGCTCGCTCTCGCGCGGCAGGCGCTTTCCATCCACCTCGATCACGTCGTGCTGCGCGTCGGCGGTGTCGCCCAGCTGCGCCGTGTTGCCGTTGACGCGCACGCGGCGCTGCACGATCAGCTCCTCAGCCGCGCGGCGCGAGGCCACGCCCAGACGCGACAGGATTTTCTGTAATCTTTCTTCCATCTTATCCTCCAAATATGCGCGCAAAGCGGCTTTTTTTCTCTCGCCGCGCAACCGGTGCGCGAACATAGAGCATTCGCTCGGCCAGCTTTTCTCCGCCGCACCAGACCTCCACCCTGCCGGCCTCTCCGGCCGGCACCGGCGCAAAGGTCACGGGCGGCGCATGGACGCGCAGCTCGGCTGTCTCATCCGCGCCCAGCGGAAGTGTCAGCGCTTCCTGCGTGACCAGCTCAGCCGTTTCCGTTTCGCCCGCGATCACCTGCACGGCTGCAACCGTCTGCCCCGCGCGCAGCACCGTGCGCAGCGGAAAGGCTGCAAAGCCATAGTCCAGCAGCGCCGCATGGTCGCGCCAGTCGTTTTTATCATCGATCGTCACCGCGATCAGACGCTGGCCGCCGCGTTCGGCGCAGCTGACCAGAATGCGCCCCGCTGCGCGCGTATAGCCGGTCTTCACGCCCACCGCACCGTCATACTGCCAAAGAAGCCGGTTGTGATTCGTATACGTCCTGTCATCAAACGTAATCGTGGGCGTGGATACAACCTTATAAAATGTCCGGTTTTCCATCGCCGCGCGGGCAAGCAGCGCAAGCTCACGCGCAGTTGCGCCATGCCCCGCCGCATCCAGACCGCTGGGGTTTTCAAAATGCGTCTGCCGAAGCCCCAGCGCAAGCGCGCGGGCATTCATCCGCTCAACAAAGGCCTCGACGCTCCCGTCACAGCAAATGGCCAGCGCCACCGCAGCATCGTTGCCCGAGTGCAGCAGCAGCCCATACAGCAGCTCGCGCACCGTGCGCGTCTGCCCCTCGCGCAGATAAAGCGACGAGCCCTCGACACCCACGGCCTCAGCCGGAATGGAAAACGTCGCGTCCAGATCGCACTGCTCACACACCAGAAGTCCCGTCATGATCTTGGTCGTGCTGGCGATCAGACTCTGCGCGTCTGCGTTTTTTGCATACAGCACGCGCCCGCTGGATGCGTCCAGCAAAATTGCGCTGCGCGCGCTGTTTTGCGGCGCGGCAGCCGCCGCACTGCCTGTCAGAAAAATGACGGCGGCGACCACAGCCGCCGCCGTCAGCGTTCGTATCTGTTTCATGCGCATCACCGCGGATAGTATACCCGCAGTGATGAGAACCATGCGTTTATTCCGCGATGCCCTCTGCCTTTTTATCCTTGAGGCTGCGAAGCGCATCCTCAAGCCGGTCAAGCATATCGGGCACCAGCTCGATGATGCGGTCGATCGACGAGGAAGCCGGCTCTGCCACCGGCAGCATCCGCACAGACTCGCCGCGAATGACCAGGAATGCCATAGGCGTGATCTTCACGCCGGCGCCCGCGCCGCCGCCAAAGCCGTTTTCCGCATTCGGCGCCTTGGTGGGGAAGTCCGAGCCGCCGCCGCCATAGCCGATGGATACCTTGGTGATGGGAATGAGTGTGACGCCGTCGGGTGTGGTGATCGGCTCACCGATCACGGTGTTGACATCGACCATGTCACGGATTTTGCCCATGGACGAGGTCATGAGTTCGCTGAGAGGATGATTCATTTACTGCACCGCCTTTTTTCTTTCATTCATGATTTTCAGGAATCCAACACCGGCGCGCAGCGCCAGCGCAAGCACCCGCCCGATCGTGATGGTGATCGTCAGATGCGCGTCGATTTTCATCTTGTCTGTATTATAATCCAGAACCGGCCGAATGTCACGCTTTTTTATGACAAACAGTCGATCAAGATACGGCGTCAGTGCACCGATCAGTGCCCAGCTGCGGCCATAGTCGATCGCGGCCTTCGCCGGATCGTCCCCGCCATAGACCACGTGCAGCCGCAGCGTGTTGACACGCAGCTTCCGGCGCAGATCGCCAAGCGTCCTGCACAGCAGCTCGAGCAGCTCAAGCAGTGTTCCCGCGCCAAAGGGCAGTCCCTTCTTCTTTTCCGGCTGCGCTGCTTCGTCTTTTTTGCCGCTTTTTTTCGTCTTTTTTGCTTTTTTCGGCTTTTTTTGTTTTTTCTCTTTCTTCGGCAGGAGCTGCAGCCGGATTGGGCCGATCTTCGCCAGCACGGTCAGCACCGCATCCTGATAGAGGACAGACGCGCCAACCGGAATGCAGCCGATCAGAAACAGGATCCCAACGATCAGCAGCACGATCATCCACCACGTCATTGTGCATCCTCCTCCCCCATCCGCATCTGCTCGGGTGCAGCCTGCGCCGACTCGGGCGCGGCAGCCTCCTGCGTCTGCTCGCTGTTTTTCTCACGTTCCAGCTGCATTTGCAGCTGCTGTCTGGTCTGGAACTCGATCTTTTCGATCTCGGGCAGCTCATCCAGCGACCGCAGCCCGAACACCCGCAGGAAATCGGGTGTTGTGCGGTACACGATCGGCCGCCCGGGGACATTCAGCCGTCCATCCTCACAGATCAGCTTCTTTGCCAGCAGCGCGCTGACACAATACGCGCTGTCAACGCCGCGAATCTGCTCAACATAGGCGCGCGTGGCAGGCTGGTAATATGCGATCACCGTCAGCGTTTCCAGCTGAGACTGTGACAGCTTCGGCGGCTTGCGCGTTTCCAGCGTCCGCGTGACGATCTCGGCCTGTTCACTGGCCGAACACATCTGGTACGCGTTTTCCAGCTGGATGATGCGGATGCCGCTTCGGTTGAAGGCCAGCGCATCCATCAGCGCCTGTACCTCGCGCGTCAGCTCGCCCTCATCCATGCCAAGCGACTGACACAGCCGCTCGACTGCGACAGGCTCACCCGCCGCAAACAAAACGGCCATAATCGCCCGCTGCATGTCATTCTGTTCCATCGCGCGCGCTCCTTTCTCCGGCGGTCGTTTCCTCGGGCATTTGCAGGTAGGTCACGGTTGTCTCGCCGTCCTGCTCCTCCACCGAAATCGATTTTAGTTTACATAACTCAAGAACCGCCAGAAATGTCGCCACGATCTCCGAGCGGCTTTTGCTCCGGCGAAACAGGGCGAGAAACCGGCTCACGCCCGACGAAAGCAGTCTGCGCAGAATCTCAGCCGCCTTTACCGTGACCGGATACGGCTCACTGCCGACGATACCGGCAAAATTGGACGCCGGCGGCGGGAGCATCCGCGCCTCACGCTCTTCAATTCCAGCCAGCGCCGCCAGCAGATCGTCCGGTGTATGCTGATACCGATAGGTCTGGTCGCGGCTGATGGGCTCGGGCTGCTTGGTAAACAGGCCCAGGCCAAGCGCATTGCGCTCTGCCAGAAAGCACACGCCGTCGCGCAGTCTGCTGAACGCCTCGCGCTGGCGGCGCTGCTCCAGCGACTGGATGAGCAGCTCCATCTCGTCCTGCGCCTCGGCGGCCTCGGCCGCAGAGAGGAGCATTTTGGTCTTAATCAGCATCAGATGCGACGCCATCGCGGTAAATTCGCTGGCGATCTCCACATCCATGCGCTTCATTTCGTCCAGATAGGCCAGATACTGCTCTAAAATGGCAGATATGCTGACATCCTGAATCTCGATCTTATTTTTACTGAGGAGAAGAAAGATCACGTCCAGCGGGCCGTTGAAGTCTTCCAGACTTTCAGCGCGCGAGCGGACGACCCCCTCAAGATGATATACGGGTTGTTCCATGCTGCACCCCTATGCAGATAATCTCATAACCAGCGCAAGCGGCCACGTGCCGGCCGCCTCCAGCAGGCCGGTCAGTCCGTCGCGCAGAAATTCCAGCGGCGTATCCAGAACGCCGGTCAAAAGCAGCACCGCAAGCAGCGCCATCCCATACCGCTCATACCGCATGAGGGTTTCATACCACGTATCCGGCAAGCATGCAAAGAGCACCTTTGACCCGTCCAGCGGCGGGATGGGAAAGAGATTAAACACCGCAAGTCCCGCGCTGATGATCTCAACAAGATAGAAAAATGTCCAGACATAATAGACCGCCGTGCTGCCCGTGCGCAGATATACCCCCGCGCAGACCATGGCCAGCAGCACCGCCACATAGGCCAGCAGCAGATTGGACACCGGCCCCGCCAGCGCCGTCAGCGCCATGCCGGTTTTTGGCCGTTTGAAGCGGCGCATGTCAATGGGTACCGGCTTTGCCCAGCCGAAGCGGCAGATGGCCATTACAACCAGCCCCATCAGATCGACATGGCGCAGCGGATTCAGACTCAGCCGTCCCTGTCGCTTTGCCGTATCGTCGCCCAGCCAGTATGCAGCCAGCCCATGGCACGTTTCATGAAGGGTGATGCACAGCAGCGACGCCGCCACAAGCAGAAGCGTCTGCCAGAGCATATCCCACTTTAGCTGGTGCAGCCACGCAAGAAATTTATCCAAATTCGACCGTCCTTACCCGCATTTTCCTTATGACTTCCAGTATAGCATACCGCCCTGCATTTGACAAGCGGCGGCAAGCGCTATCGCGCGCCGCGCGGCGGCTCGGAGAACAGCTTTTTGTACGCGCGGGCAAAGGTGGAATACTCACGGAAGCCGCACTGATAGCACGCCTCACCAACCGGCAGTCCGGCGGCGATTTTTTCGCGCGCCAGCAGCAGCCGCTTGGTCGCCAGATAATTGTGGATGGTATAGCCCGTCTCGGCGCGAAAGCGCCGCATCATGTGATACTTGCTGATATAAAACTGCGCCGCCAGATCATCGATGGTGATCTCCTGCGTCAGATGCTGTGACAGGTATTCCAGAATCGCCGCAATTTTTTCATCACAGACGCTGGACGTGACAACCTCCAGCTGGTGCGCCTGCATCCCGCGGCACACACCAACCAGAAACTGCATAAAAAGCGCGTCGCTCATGATTTCGCTTCCCAGCTGCGTACCGGCGCTCTCCTGCTCCAGCAGCCGAAGCGTCTGCAGCAGCTCGCGCCGCGCGCTGCCCGGGCGCACGACAAACTGAAATTCCTCCCGCGCGGCGGTAAAGCACGATTCCAGATCGCACGACGGCGTGCTGTGCGCGCGGATAAACTCCGGAGAAATATACAGGATCATCCGCTCATACGGCGCGCCCTGGCGCACCTCGGGACGGTGGATGCAGCCGCCCGCGACCAGCATCAGATCGCCCGCCTGCGGCGAGTAGCTTCTGCCCTCGATGCCATAGCCCGCGCCGTCTGACAGAAAAACAATGATCTTGTGAAATGTGTGATAGTGCCAGTCCACCGTCTCTTCCAGCGCGCCGCGCAGATGAAACAGACGATAATTTTCCCGCAGATAGCCCCGCTTTTCATAGACCTGCTGCTCCATGTCCCACGCTCCGTTTCGCACGATTTGCCTGTAGTATATCACACGCTGCGCGTTTTGTGCAAGCTGCACGTGTGTGTATATTTACAAATTCGGGGGAAACTGATATAATATGTCTGTTTTTAAGTGAGAATCCGAATCCGAGACTGTACCGCTGAAAGGAGCCCTGTCCATGCCTTTGCCCGCCAAGCTTGTGCGCGCACAGCTGAATTTTTTCAAGCCGCTGGTCGAAAACTGCTCGCTGGAAACCACCCGTCGGGGTCAGGACAAGCTGGGCGAGCTGATGGAGGCGCTCCACCGGCGCGATGTCTATGAGCGCGAGCATGATTTTGGCCCCTTTCGCGGCGCGTGGCTCATCCCGCGCGATGAGCGGCGGCAGGGTGTCATTCTCTATCTGCACGGCGGCGGCTACACCTGCGGCAGTCTGGAATACGCCAAGGGCTTTGCCGCCACGCTTGCCGATGAATGCGGCGTGCGCGTCTTCTGCGCCGCCTATCGTCTTGCGCCGGAGAACCGCTTCCCCGCCGCACTGGATGACGCGCTGGTCAGCTATCAGTATCTGCTGTCCAAGGGCTATCCCGCGCGGCAGATCCTGCTGTGCGGAGAGAGCGCGGGCGGCGGTCTGATCTATGCGCTGTGTCTGCGGCTGAAGCAGCTGTCTCTCCCGCTGCCCTGCGGCCTGATCGGCATTTCCCCCTGGACCGATCTGACCGGCTCGGGACAGTCCTATGTGGATAACCGCGACATCGACCCCTCGATGACGCCCGAGCTGTTGCAGTTTTATGCGCAGTGCTACACCGACACGCCTGCCGACCCGCTCTGTTCGCCGCTCTTTGGCGAGCTGACGGGGCTTCCGCCCTCGCTTCTGTTTGTCGGCGGGGATGAGATCATGCTGGATGATACGCGGCTGCTGCATGAAAAGCTGCTGAAAAGCGGCTGCCAGAGCAGGCTCATCGTCGCGCCCGCGCGCTGGCACGCGTATGTGCTGTATTACCTAAAGGAAAACATGTCCGATTTTGACACGATCGGCCACTTCCTCACGCGGGTGCTTTCACCGGAGCGAAAGCTGCGCTGGATGCGTCTGGACAATGCCGCCAAGATTTATCCCGCCGCACGGCGGCGCGGCTGGACGAACTATTTCCGTCTGTCTGCCACGCTGCGCGAGCCGGTTGACGTTGCGCTTCTGCGCACAGCGCTGGATGTCACGGTACGGCGCTTTCCGTCCATCTGCGTGCGGCTGCGGCGCGGCGCGTTCTGGTACTATCTTGAGCAGGTGCCAAAGGCACCCGCCGTCGAGCCGGACAAAAGCTATCCGCTGGTGCATCATCCGTTTGATGACGTGCGCAAATGCGCATTCCGCGTGCTCGTCTACCGCGAGCGCATCGCGCTGGAGTTTTTTCACGCCGTAACCGACGGCACCGGCGGCATGATTTTCCTGAAGACGCTCCTTGCCGAGTATCTCAGCCAGAAGCACGGCATCTCCATCCCCGCCGAATGCGGCGTGCTTGGCCGTCTGGAAGAGCCGGACGAGGAGGAGTTTGAGGACAGCTTCCTGCGCTACGCCGGAACGGTTCGCGCCAGCCGCAGCGAGCCGACCGCCTATCATCTGAGCGGCACGCCCGAACCGGACGGCTTTTTGAATCTGACCACGCTGATGCTTCCGGTTGACGCCGTCAAGCGCTGTGCCGCAGCGTATCAGGTCAGCGTGACCGAATTTCTCGCCGCCGCCATGATGCAGGCCATCTGTGCGGTGCAGGCCGCAGATATCCCCCGCCGTGCACGGCGAAAGCCGGTCAAGGTGCTGCTGCCGGTCAATCTGCGGCGGCTGTTTCCCAGCCGGACGCTGCGCAACTTTGCCTCTTATGTCACGCCCGCACTTGACCCGCGTCTGGGCGATTACACCTTCCGTGAGATCTGCTCGATCGTTCATCACACGATGGGTCTGGAAAGCGACCGACGAATGCTGCGCGCAAAATTTGCCACCAATGTTGCAAGCGAGCGCTCACCCATTCTGCGCGTCATGCCGCTGTTTATCAAAAATATCGCTATGAAGGCCGTATTTGACGCCGTAGGCGAGCGCAAAGCCTGTCTGTGCCTGTCGAATCTGGGCGCAGTCGAGCTGCCCGATGCAATGGCAAAGTACGTTTCGCGCATGGACTTTATCATCGGCGTGCAGTCCTGTGCGCCGCACGGCTGCGGCGTGCTGTCATGGGACGGCACCATGTACGTCAACTTCATCCGGAATATCCGCGAAAGCACGCTGGAATATCACTTTTTCCGTGTTTTGCAGCAGCTTGGTCTTCCGGTCACGGTTGAGAGCAACCAGCGATAGAAAGGAGCCTTTTCATGTATTGTGTCAAATGCGGCGTTGCGCTGGCCGACAGCGAGCGCAAGTGTCCCCTGTGCGGCACGCCGGTCTTCCATCCGGACATTGCGCGTCCCGCGGCCGAGCCGCCGTTCCCGCCCGAGCGCCGTCTGCACAGCGAGGCGGTCAACCGCTCCGGACTGCTGTTTGTGCTGACCATCTTTTCGCTGCTGCCGGTGCTGATCGTGCTGCTCTGCGATTGGCGCATCAACGGCGGTGTTGTCTGGTCGGGCTTTGCTGCCGGCGGCATCGTGCTGTTTTATATTCTGGTGCTGCTGCCGCAGTGGTTTCGCCACCCGAATCCGGTCATTTTTGTACCGGTCGATTTTGCGGCCATCGCGCTGTACCTGCTGTACATCGACTTTGCCGTCGGCGGGCACTGGTTTTTGTCCTTCGCCTTCCCCGTCACCGGCGCAATCGCGCTTCTGGTCACAGCTGTCATCACGCTGGTGCGCTATCTGCACGGCGGATATCTGTACATTTTTGGCGGCGCGCTGATCCTGAGCGGCTGCCTTGCGCTGCTGGTCGAGTTTCTGCTGAATCTGACGTTCCAGATCCACGAAACCTTCTTCTGGTCGTTTTACCCGCTTGCCGCCGGCGTGCTGCTTGGTCTGGGGCTGATCATCATCGCCATCTGCAAGCCGCTGCGCGAGTCGCTGCACCAGAAATTTTTCTTCTGAATATCTGTAAGCAAATGCCCGCGCCACACGGCGCGGGCATTTTGCCGCACGCTGCGTGTGCGGCGGCTCCCTTGTGTAAAGGGAGCTG
>CAZPYW010000027.1:0-13428 GCA_964590095.1 uncultured Oscillospiraceae bacterium
CACGCCGATCTTCATACGAAGCTGGTTGATGAAGATGACCACGCAGTTGGTCTTGGCAATGTTGCCCGCCAGCTTACGAAGCGCCTGAGACATCAGACGTGCCTGCAAACCGACAAACGTATCGCCCATCTCACCCTCAATTTCGGCGCGCGGCGTCAGCGCGGCGACCGAGTCCACGACCACCACGTCAATTGCGCCCGAGCGCACCAGCGCGTCGGTAATTTCAAGCGCCTGCTCGCCGGTATCGGGCTGGGAGACCAGCATCGAGTCAATGTCCACGCCGATTGCAGCGGCATAGACGGGATCCAGCGCATGCTCGGCGTCCACAAACGCGACCTCACCGCCGCGCTTTTGCGCCTCAGCCACGATGTGCAGCGCCAGCGTGGTCTTACCGGAGGATTCCGGCCCGTAGATCTCGATGATGCGCCCCTTGGGCACACCGCCGATTCCAAGCGCTGCATCCAGCGCGAGCGAGCCGGTGGGGATGGCGTCCACGTTCATCTCGGGCTTGTCACCCAGACGCATGACCGTCCCCTTGCCAAAGTTTTTCTCGATCTGCTGTAATGCAGTCTCAAGTGCTTTTTTCTTGTCGCTGTTCAGGTTGTCAGAGATCGTCTTTTTCTTTTCCATGCTGTGCGCTCCTTCTGCTTTCTGTTTTACATTTACAGATATGGTATCACAGTTCGTTTTAAAAATCAAACATTTGTTTTATTTTCTTCCGGCTGCGGCAACCTGGCCGCGACCGCGCGGACGATATCGCCGCTGTCGCGCGCGAAGCGCAGCTCTGTAAAGCCGGCATCCCGCAGCAGCGCGCCGACGCTTTCCGCCTGCTTCCAGCCAAACTCAAAGCAAAGCCAGCCGCCCTCACGCAGGGCGGGCGTAAAATTGCGGATGATCGCGCGGTAAAAATCCAGCCCATCCTCGCCGCCGAAAAGCGCCATGCGCGGCTCATAGTCGCGCACGGACGAGTCCAGCTCGCGCATTTCCTGCGCGGAAACATAGGGCGGATTGCTGACGATCACATCAAACTTTCCCCAGAACGCAGGCGCAGGCTGCATTGCATCGGCACGATACGCGCTGACGCGCGCGCCAAAGCGCTGCGCCGCCATGTTTTTCCGCGCAACCGCAAGCGCGCGGTCTGAAAGATCGGCCAGCGTCACACGCGCGGTCGGCACCTGTCTGGCAACGGCAAGGCCGATGCAGCCCGAGCCGGTGCAAAGATCCAGCACACGCTGCGGCGGCTGCGCGCTGCGCACAGCGTCAATGGCGAGGTCTGTCACCGCCATGGTATCATCCCGCGGGATGAGCACGTCCGGCGTGATGGTCAGCTCCATGCCGTAAAAGCTCCACTTGCCCAGAATATAGGCCAGCGGCTCACCGCGCAGGACGCGCGCCGTATAGACCTGCATTGCCTCGCACGTGCGCTCGGGCGCGATCAGTCCGGTGTCGGCCATGACCGCCGCAGCCGGACGGCCGGATGCAAACGACAACAGCTCACGCGCCAGAAACGACGCGTTGTCGCCCTCGCCTGGAAGCAGTGCCTCGCGCGCGGCGCGATACAGTTCACCGTAGGAGCAGTTTACCATCGGTCACTGCCTTCCTCTTCGGGCAAAACCAGCTCAAGCGCCGTGATGGCGACCTCGATCATGCTTTCATCCGGTTCAAAGGTCGTAAAATTCTGGAACCACATGCCCGGCGCTGAGAGCACGCGCGTCAGCGCGTTGTCATGCGCGCCCACCATGCGGTTAAACTCATAGCTGATGCCAACGATCAGCGGCAGCATGACCAGCCGTGAGAGCATCCGCAAAAATACATTGTCGATCGGCCAGATGGCGCTGAATACTGACGAGATGATGATGGAAATGATGATGACCACAAACAGGAAGCTTGTGCCGCAGCGCGGGTGGAGCCGCGTCTGCGCTCTGACGTTCTCAACCGTCAGCGGAAGCCCAGCCTCATAGCAGCGAATGGTCTTATGCTCAGCGCCATGATAGGAAAACACACGGCGCATATCGTTCATTTTGGAGACAAGATACATGTACGTCAGGAAGATCACCACGCGGATGATGCCCTCAACGATGCAGCGCAGGACGGGGCTGTAGACGATCTTATCAAACAGGCTCCCGATAAACGTGGGCAGCAGGAAGAACAGCCCGATGGCAAACAGCACACCAAGGAAGACAGAAAACGAGATCACGGCCTTCTCCATCTTCTCAGAGCCGAGCTTTTCCTCAAGCCATTTGTCAAATTTCGACGGCTCCTCCTCCATTTCGGGGAAGAAGTCTGCCGAGTACATCAGCGCCTTGACCCCGCGCACCATCGAAAGGCCGAAATTCACCACACCGCGAATCAGCGGCCACGTCAATGCGCCGGTTCTTTTGTGCAGCGCCTCGGTCTTCGTCACAATGCCCTCGGGGCCGCGCACAACGATGGCCGTTTTTTCCGGTCCCTGCATCAAAATACCCTCAATCAGCGCCTGACCGCCGATGCTGGTCTTAAACTTCTCCTGCGTAGCAGGATGTTTTTCCTTTGCCATAAGTGATTACCTCTATTCTTCCCCATCGGGGATGGAAATGGTGACAAGTGTACCGCCGCCCTCGGCATTTTCCAGCCGCAGCGTGCCGCCGTGCATGGTGACGATCTCCTCGCACACCGCAAGCCCAATGCCGCTCCCGCGTGCCTTTGAGCTGCCCTTGTAGAATTTCATCTTGACGTGCGGCAGTTCATCCTCGGGAATGCCGGGGCCATAGTCCCGAATACGGACAACAATGGCGCCGCTCTCATGGACAAGCGACGCATCGATCTGCTTGCCGTCGCCGCCGTGCTTGGCCGCGTTATCCAGAATGTTCAAAAACACCTGCCGCATACGCGCCACGTCACATGGGATTTCGGGCACGGTGTCATCCGTCGGGACATAGTTTAACGTAATGCCCTCCTGCTTGAGTCGGCTGCCGTACATGAAGACGGTGTCCTCAAACTCGGCAAGCAAATCAGACTCCTCTACGCTCAGCGTAAAACGGCCGTTCTGCATCCGCGTAAATTCCAGCAGTTCCTCGACCATGCCGGTCAGACGCTTTGCCTCACGCAGGATGATGTGCATTCCGCGGCGCGTTTCGCTGCTCAGATTCTCTGCATGCAGAAGCGTTTCGCTCCAGCCCGAGATCGCCGTCAGCGGCGTGCGCAGCTCATGCGAGACAGAGGAAATAAACTCGGACTGCGTCTTCTCCGACTGGCTGATCTGCACGGACATTTCATTGATGGTGTCGGCCAGCTCGCCGATCTCGTCATCATACTGCTTGGGAATCTGCACGCCATACGAGCCTGCGGCAATGCGCTTGGCCGTGGCCGTGATCTGCGACACTGGCTCAAGAATCGAGCGGATGAAAAAGCTGCTCATAAACAGCATGAACGCAATAAACAGCAGTCCCGCCGCAACGGAAATGGCCACGATCATCAAAACCTGCCGGTCAACGTTCCGAAGGCTTGTCACATAGCGCAGCACACCGATGACCTCACCGTTTGAATAGATCATCGGGCTGGACACGGCCATGATGCGCTCACCCGTTGCGGGGTTTTTCCCGTGGAACGAGGCAAGCTTCTGCGTGGCGATGGCCTGCTTCACGTCATCCGTTTTCGGCGCCTTGCCCGCCCACTGTCCATAGGACGAGGCAACCATATTGCCGTCGGCGCTGATAAATTGCAGCTCAAGGACGTTTTTATCCTCAAAGGTCTGCGCAAATTTGATGCAGGACTGGTAGTATTCATTGTAGCTCTGGTTAAGGTATGCGCCAAAGAAATCGGTCGTCGTTCTGGCCTTGGCCTCAAGCCCCGAGCGGATGTTGGAGTAGTAGTATCCCGACATGGAAACGGCCACCGTGGCAACACAAAGCAGCACCAGGACGATCATGGCACTGACGTTGTTGACCAGCCAGCGCTTTTCCAGTCCGGTGATCTTTCTGAATTTCAGCAAACGCTGTTCACCTCATTCTCCGCGCGCCTATGCGCCCCATTTGTACCCGAAGCCCCAGACCGTTGTGATATAGGTCGGATTGGCGGTGTCGTCCTCGATCTTGATGCGAAGACGGCGGATGTTGACATCGACGATCTTCAGCTCACCGTCATAGTCGCGTCCCCAGACCGTGGTCAGAATATCCTCGCGCGAAAGCGCGCGCCCGGGGTTCTGCATAAACAGCTTCATAATGGCGTACTCAACCTGCGTCAGCTTGATGCGCTTATCCTCTTTGTCCAGCGTCCGGTTGCGCGTGTTCAGCGTAAACGGCCCAAGGCGCAGCTCGACCGCGTCAGAGGCAGGGTCTGCGTCAATGCGGCGATAGAGCGCGTCAATGCGCGCCGTCAGCTCGGCGGGGCTGAACGGCTTTGTCATATAGTCGTCTGCGCCGGTCATCAGGCCGGTGATCTTGTCCATTTCCTGGCTTCTGGCCGTCAGCATGATGATGCCGATCTTCTTATCCGTGGCGCGGATGCTGCGGCAGACCTCAAAGCCGTCGATATCGGGCAGCATGATATCCAGAATCGCCACACCCACGTCCGGATTCTCTTTCAGCCGTTCCAGCGCGTCCGCACCGGTACCAGCCTCGATGACCTCATATCCGGCGCGCTTGAGATTGATGACAACAAAACTGCGGATACTGACCTCGTCCTCAAGAATCAAAACCTTTTTCATTCTTTCCCTCACCTTTCGCCTGAATTCCAGTCGATATGTATAAAATGAAACAGCTGCCGCAGCCGGTCGTGATCCAGCTGCGCGGCAAGCGCGCTGGTCCCGAGCTTTGCCGCATAGGTCACGTCGCCCTTCTCCGCCAGAATCAGCCGCCCGTCAAGCGCGGCGGTCTGGTTGCGCATCTCGCCGGAGAAGGCATAGATGGTCACGATCGGCTCAGCCGTTTTCGTTTCCTCGTCCCAATGGGAGAACACCAGTCCGCGCACGCCGTCAGCTTCCGCGCCGCGGCTGATGGTGATCTGCTCATTCCATTCCTCGGGAAGCCGGAGGAACCAGCCGCCCGAGAAGCTGTGATACGTGGTCATTTTGACCGTCTGTCCGCCGCCAAGCGAAAGCTGGAACCAGCGGATGATGGGATAGACCTCGCCGTTTTCCCCCGCCACGGGGAGCGTGATAACCTGCGGCAGCTCAATTACGCCATCGGCGTCAATGTCGGCTGCATAGACGAAGTAATTGCGCGCGGTCTGCACGCTGAAATCCGCGTCCTGCGCCGAAATATTCTGGAATACGCCGTCGCGGAACGCAAAAACATCGGTCACAATGCTGTCGCTTTCATAAAGCCCTGCGACGAAGGCCGCCGGAACGTTCTGGCTGAGCGAGCCGGTGATGATGCGCTTGATGGCCTCAACACCGCTTGAAAGGCTGGCCTCCTGCTCGCGCTCGATCTGTCCGTTGCGCCAGCGGTAAAGCTCTGCAACGCCCTTGCGTGAGGCCGCATCATGGCGCAGCACGAAAATATCCGCGCAGCCGTCGCCGTCCAGATCGGCCAGCGTGTATTCCGAGTAGTTGGCGCTCATCAGTTCGACCACGCGGCCATCCTGCACCGCATAGGCGCTGATGGTCTGCAAGACCTGATCGCTCAGCTGGCGGCCGATGATGATCTCAACGCCGCCCTCACCGTCAAGCTGCGCATAGGCAACGCTTTCAAACGCAGAGCCGCTGCCCTCGATCACGGCGGTGTTGACATAGCTGCCGCCAATCTGGTCAAAGATATAGGCGCAGAGCGGCCGCTCACCCGCCGAGCGCAGATAGGCAATGGCCTCATCCTCGCCGTCGCCGTCGATGTCGGCCAGCTGCACAGACTGCTGATTTTCGCCCGCGACGGGCGCGCTGTAGGAAAGCGAGCCTGCGTCAAAGACCGCATCGATGGCATTTTGCAGGTCGTAATATTCATCTGAGTGCGTGGGGAGCGTGTAAAGCTCATCCACCGTTTTGACAAAGCAGCCGCTCATGACAGCTGCCAGCGCCGCCGACACCAGCGCCAGCAGCAGCCGCTTATACCGCACGTTCAAGCACGCACATCCTCTCATGTAACAAAAGTTGCACAGTCGTGGATATTATATCACGCCCTGTTACGAATGTGTAGTGCATTTGTAAAATTTAAGGCCGGAAAAATGTCATTTCAGAACCACGTTTTCCTCACCCAGAAGCTCACGCAGCTCGCGCAGCATGATCTCCTGCGGCGCACATGTGCCGCCAAGGCGCACGCGCGTATCCGCGAAAAAGATGACCGTTTTCATTTTCCCCGGGAACATATGCAGGATGGGCAGAATTTTCTGTGCAGCCCTGTCCTGCTGCGACGCGGCGCGGATGTAAAGCGTTCTGCCCTCAGACTGTCCGCGCGCATCGGGCTGCAGTGCGGCAGAAACATCCTGATCGGTGTACTGCTCAAGCGGAACAACGCGATTGAGCACCATCTGCGGGTCTTTGTCCTCACGGATGGAAATGCGGCCGTTTGCAATGATCGCGGCGTTTTCATGCAGGCTGCCGCCGTACTGTCCCAGCGTGTTTGAGAAAACCAGCAGCTCGATCGCGCCGGTGTCGTCTTCCAGCGTGACATAGGCCATCATGGAATTGTTTTTGGTCGTTTTCATCCGGACGGTCTGCACGATACCGGCAACCGAGACAAACTGGTCATCAAAAAACTCGTCCGTGTGCTCAGCGAAGCTCTCCATGATCTGGCCGATGGGGACAATGTTTTTCCCCTTGAGCATCGGGCGATAGTCATCCATCGGATGGCCGGAGAGATACAGACCCGTTGTCTCCTTTTCCAGCGCCATGCGAAGCGCCGGTTCCAGCTCCGGCAGGTCGGGGACGCGCACCGCGGGCGCCTTGACCGCATCCTCGCCGGAAAAGAAGCCGCCAAAGAGATCGATCTGCCCCTCAACATTGTTGCGGCTGTTGGCCGCAACCGTGTCCATGACGTCCTCATAAATTTGCAGCAGCTGTGAGCGGTAAAGCCCAAAGCAGTCGCACGCGCCGCACTTGATCAGGTTTTCAACCGCGCGCTTATTCAGGTCTGTGCCGTACATTCTGCGGCAGAAATCCTCCAGATCCTTGAATTTGCCCGCTGTTTCGCGTTCCTGCACGACCTTCTGGATAAAGCCGCGGCCGATGTTCTTGACTGCCGCCAGTCCAAAGCGAATGCCATCCGGCACCACGGTAAACTGGTCGTTTGACTCGTTGATATCCGGCGGGAGCACGTCAATTTCCATCGAGCGGCACTCGGTAATATACTCTGAGATCTTGACCGAGCTGTCCAGCACCGAGGTCATCAGCGCCGCCATGTACTCACGCGGGTAGTAGCACTTAAACCACGCCGTCTGATAGGCAATGACCGCATAGCCGACCGAATGCGCCTTGTTAAAGGCGTAATTCGCAAAGTCATACATCTCATTATAAATACTCTCGGCAACATCCTCGGGAATTCCGTTTGCCGCGCAGCCACCAATGCCGCGCGCAGCATCGCCGCGTATAAACGCACCGCGCTCCTTTTCGATGTCCTTGACCTTCTTCTTGGACATCGCGCGGCGCACCATATCGGCCTGTCCCAGCGAATAGCCGGCAAGGCGGCGGAAAATCTCGATTACCTGCTCCTGATACAGGATACAGCCATAGGTGACGGACAGGATCGGCTCAAGCATTGGGTGCTTATAGCGCACCTGGTCGGGGTTGTGCTTACAGGCGATCAGCCGCGGGATGGACTCCATCGGTCCCGGGCGATAGGCTGCAACGATGATGGAAAGATCTTCAATCGACTGCGGCTTGAGCCCCACGCACACGCCGGTCATACCGGTAGACTCCATCTGGAATACGCCCGCCGTCTTCCCCTGCGTCAGCATATCCATGACCTTGGGGTCGTTGTCTGTGACGCGCGCCATGGAAAAGTCGGGGTCAGTCTTGCGGATCTCCTGCATCGCGTCGTCCAGAACGGTGATGTTGCGCAGACCAAGGAAGTCCATCTTCAGCAGTCCCAGCTCCTCCAGCGTGGTCATGGTGTACTGCGTCACGATGGTATCGTCATTCGTTGCCAGCGGGACATAGTCCGAAACCGGAAGCCGCGTGATGACAACGCCCGCCGCGTGGGTCGAGGTGTTGCGCGGCATTCCCTCAATGGCGCGCGCCGTGTCGATCAGGTTTTTGACGCGCTCGTCGCCGTTATACATCTCCTTCAGCTGCGGTGAAACGCGCAGCGCCTCATCCAGCGTCATGTGCGGTGTTGCCGGCACCAGCTTTGCCACAACGTCCGTTTCAGCGTAGCTGAAGCTCAGCGCCCTGCCGACGTCGCGGATGGCGCCGCGCGCAGCCATGGTGCCAAAGGTCACGATCTGCGCCACATGGTCATCGCCGTATTTTCTGCGCACGTACTCGACAACCTCGCCGCGGCGCGTGTCGCCAAAGTCCATATCGATATCGGGCATCGTCACGCGCTCGGGGTTCAAAAAGCGCTCAAAGAACAGCCCGTATTTCATTGGGTCGATCTCGGTGATGTGCAGCGTATACGTGACCATCGAGCCGGCCGCGCTGCCGCGCCCGGGGCCGACCGGAATACCGGCCGATTTTGCAAAGCGGACAAAGTCCCACACGATCAAAAAGTAGTCGGTAAAGCCCATCTTGTCGATCATGCCGATCTCATAGTCCAGCTGTTTTTTATACTCTGGATGTGCATCGCCGTAAAGTGCGTCAAAGCCCTGATAGCAAAGCTCGGTCATGTAATCCAGCGACGTCACGCCCTCGGGAAGCTTGAACTCCGGCAGATGGTACTTGCCAAAGGTGAACTCCACGTTGCACATCTCGGCAATTTTGACGGTATTGTCAAACGCCTCATCCAGATCGGGGAACAGCGCACGCAGCTCATCCTCGGATTTGACGTAAAACTCGTCTGTTTCAAAGCGCATCCGGTCGGGGTCATCCACAGTTTTGCCCATCTGGACACACATCAGAACGTCCTGCATCTGCGCGTCCTCGCGGCGCAGATAGTGCGCGTCGTTCGTCACGACCATCGGAAGCCCCGTCTCGCGCGCAATGCGGCGAATGCCGTCATTGACGGCGCGCTCCTCGGGCAGATGCTGATCCTGCAATTCCAGATAGAAATTGCCCTCGCCAAAGATCTCGGCGTATTCCAGCGCGGCCTGCTTTGCCGCCTCATAGTCATTGTGGTGCAGATTCTGCGCCACTCTGCCCGCCAGACACGCAGACAGGCAGATCAGCCCCTCATGATGCTTCCGCAGAAGCTCCATATCCACGCGCGGCCGGTTGTAGAAGCCCTCAACAAAGCCCTGTGAGACCATATGGCTGAGGTTGCGGTAGCCGGTCTCATTCCTGCAAAGCAGCACCAGATGGTACGCCTCGCGGTCAAGCGCATGTACCTTGTCAAAGCGCGTGCGCGGCGCAACATAGACCTCACAGCCGATGATGGGCTTGATGCCTGCCGCCTTGGCTGCACGGTAAAAGTCGATCACGCCGTACATCACGCCGTGGTCTGTGATGGCGACCGCCTCCTGTCCGATCTCTTTGACGCGCGCCATCAGATCCTTGATGCGGCACGCGCCGTCAAGCAGACTGTACTCGGTATGCAGATGCAGGTGGACAAAGCCCATATTGCTACTCCTCTCTGGAAAGCTCGATCAGCTTTCGCATCCGGTGATTCATGGCCGACTTGCTGACCGGCGGGTCCGGCATGGCGGCAAGCTCACTGAGCGTTGCCTCGGGGTTCTCCTGCCGCAGACGCGCCGTCTGGCGCAGCTTTTCCGGCAGCGTTTGCAGCACGCCGCGCTCTTCCAGCCGCCGAATGGCCGCCAGCTGATCCATCGACGCATCCACGACCTTGGTCAGGTTGGCAGTTTCACAGTTGACGCGGCGATTGACGCCGTTGCGCAGATCCTTTTCCACCCGCGCCTCCATCACGCCCATGGCGCACACCGGCGCGCCGATGGCCGTCAGAAAATCTTCGATATAATCGCTCTGCTTAAAGTACAAAATCCCGCTTCCGCTGCGCGAAAGCTCTTTTGGCGAAAAGCCCACCTCAAGCAGCAGCGCACACGTCTCGCGGCTGACCTTATAATGCGAGGTGATCAGCTCCAGGTGATACCGCTTCGTCGGGTCCGTCACCGAGCCGCCGGCCAGAAATGCGCCGCGCAAAAACGCGATACGCTCGCTCTCCTCCTCAAGGATGCCAAAGTTCACATGCAGCGTCACGCTGGCGGTCGAGCCGTCAAACGCCTGAAAAATATGTGCGATCTTCTCGGCATCATCGATGGCAAACAGCCGCTTGCCGCTGGCGTTTGCATCCGGCTCTACGTCAAAGCCAAAGCCGAACGCCTTTTTGAACAGTCTTGGCAGCCGCGCGGCAAAATCCGCACTCTCGGTCACGATGCGCACTGCCGACGCGGAAAACGTGTTGCAGTACAGCAGCACGCCGTATGCCTCTGCCACGGCGCAGCTTTTCGGGGACAGGGGCTGGCGGCAGAGCTCCGCCTTTACATTTGAAGAAAACGACATTGCGCTCCTCCTTCTGTTATCCAAGTGATTCCTGCCAGACCGACAGGATGGCGCGCGAAAGCGCATCATGGTCGTGGCGGATATAGCGTCCCGGGGCGCAGAGCGGGAACTGCCGGACGGCAATGCCCAGCTGCTCGATGCGGCGTACCTCGTCATCGTCCAGCAGAATCTGCTGCACGCCCTCCTGCCGATAGGGGTTCATGTATTCATCCGGAACAGGCCGGTTGTTTGCGATGCACACATCCACCACGCTGCCCGCGTGCGCCAGAAGTGCACGGACATGATCCTCGCCGCTGTAGCCGTCGGTCTCGCCGTCCTGTGTCATGATGTTCAGGATATACGCCCGCACCGCGCCCGACTGCGCCACGGCCTCACAGATTCCGTCAACCAGGAAATTGGGGATGATGCTAGTATAGAGGCTTCCGGGGCCAATGACGATGATATCTGCCTCGCGGATGGCCGTCAGACTGTCCTCCAGCGCCTGCGGGTGCTCGGGCACCAGACGAACCTGCCGGATGCGGCAGTCACTGACCTTCTTTGCATAGAAAATTTTACTTTCACCCAAAACGCGCGTGCCGTCATCCAGCTCCGCCTCAAGATGGACGTTCTGATTTGTCACTGGAAGCACGCGTCCCGTGATCGCCAGAACATCACCCATGCGCTGTACCGCCTCGTCAAACGAGCCGGAGATGCCGTTCATCGCCGCCAGAAAGAGATTGCCAAAGCTCTGTCCGGCAAGACTTCCCTCGGTAAAGCGGTAGTTGATCAGCTGCTGCATGGTCGGCTCGGTGTTGGCCAGCGCCATGATGCAGTTTCGGATATCGCCCGGCGGGAGCATCCCCAGATCCTCGCGCAGCATACCGCTTCCGCCGCCGTCATCGGCCACCGTCACGATAGCCGTAATATATTTTGTATAGTATTTCAGTCCGCGCAGCATGGCCGAAAGCCCGTGTCCGCCGCCAATGGCGGCAATCCGCGGCTGACGGCGCTTCGGCTGATACAGCCGTACCGTTTCCTGTCTGCTGTCTGTCATGCTCTCACCTTCTCGTCATGTCGCGGTGGCTGAGAACGGTGTTGTAGCCACGCTTCGCGATAAACTCGGAAAGCTCACGCGCCACAGCGACCGAACGGTGTCTGCCGCCGGTACAGCCGACGGCAATGACCAGATCGGTCTTGCCCTCTTCCATGTACTGCGGGAGTGTAAAGTTCAAAAGATCCTCCAGCTTGTCCAGAAAATCCTTGGTCTGCTGATACTGGAAGATAAAGCTGCGAACCTCTTCATCCAGACCGGTTTTATTTCGCAGCTCGGGTATGTAATAGGGATTTGGCAAAAAGCGCACGTCAAACACCAGATCGGCATCCAGCGGAATGCCGTGCTTAAAGCCAAAGGATACCACGCTGACCGTCATGGCGCGCTCATGCAGTCCCCCGCCCACCATGTCGATCAGCAGCCCGCGCAGGCGTCCTGTTGACAGGCTTGAGGTATCGATGATCACATTCGCGCGGTTTCTGACCGGCGCAAGCAGCTCACGCTCGCGTTCCAGCGCCTCAAGCATGGGCGTGCCGTCACGCATCAGCGGATGCAGGCGGCGCGTTTCCTTAAAGCGCTTGATCAGCACCTCGGTCGTTGCCTCCATGAACAAAATGGAGTAGCGCAGATTCTGTCTGTCCAGCGCCTCAAGCGACTGAAACAGCACATCAAAGCTCAGACTGGCGCGCACGTCGGTCACAAGCGCGACCTTTTCAAACCGTCCCTTTGTCGCAAGACACAGCTGCGCAAACTGCGGGATCATTTCCACCGGCATATTGTCCACACAGTAAAAGCCAAGATCCTCAAGATTGGTTGCAACCTTACTTTTTCCCGCGCCGGACAGACCGGAAACCACAATAAACTGCATATCTTCCTCCTACCAGATGCGTACCTCCGGCTCAAGCACAAAGCCGGAATCCCGCTGTACCGTCTGCTGCACCAGTCGGATGGTGTCCAGCACATCCTTTGCCGTTGCGCCGCCGATGTTGACCACAAAGCCCGCGTGCTTCTGCGACACCTGCGCGCCGCCAAAGCCCTTGCCCTTGAGGCCGCTGGCCTCAATCAGCGTACCGGCAAAGCCGCCAACCGGCCGCTTAAAGGTACTGCCGGCCGACGGAAGCTCCAGCGGCTGTGAGGCCATACGCCGCTGCATCAGCTCGCGCATGGTTTCTCCGATCGTCTCCTTCTCGCCCGCCTCCAGACGGAAGCACGCTTTGAGAATGATCGCGCCGTTTGTCTGAAAGACGCTGCTGCGATAGCCAAACAGCCCCTCGCCCGTAAATTCCCGTACACTGCCGTCTGGCAGCAGCGCCGTGACGCTATGACAGATCTGCCGCAGCTCGCCGCCATAGGCGCCCGCGTTCATGTAAACGCCGCCGCCCACCGTCCCGGGGATTCCGTGCGCAAATTCCATGCCGTGCAGCGCATGCTCGCGCGCAAAAACTGCCGCGTGCGCCAGCGTCTCACCGGCCATTGCCTCAAGCATGCCGTCCTCTGACAGGCGAAGCCCCAGCAGGCTGTCCTTTGTGCAGACGATCAGCTCCTCCAACCCCGCATCGGGCGCAAGCACGTTTGTCCCCGCGCCAAGCAGCCGCATCGGGATATGCAGCGCACGCGCCTCGCGCAGAAGCAATATCAGTTCTTCCGCGGAACGCGGAAACGCCATCAGCGCGGCGGGGCCGCCAATTCGGAATGAGGTGTGCGCGCTGAGCGGTTCATTTTCACAAAATACCACGTCCTTACAGACGCTCATAAGCTGCTGTAACAGTTCCCTGTTGTTCATAAACGCCTCCGGGTGTTCAGTTATTTTTACTATAACACTTATCCTATGATTTCACAAGCAAAAACATGCTTTTGCCGTCAAAAAAGAACAGCG
>CAZPYW010000028.1:0-5485 GCA_964590095.1 uncultured Oscillospiraceae bacterium
GCGGTATTTTGATCAAAGAGAATAGTCCCGCTCCTCGAGTTTATCAAAAAGCTTTGCATCCGGCCGGCTGGGGACGCGCTTGAGCGGGTCATAGCGGAATTTACGGCAATGGTGCTCGGCAGGAACGATACCGTATTTCTGACAGATCATTGCGCCGCCGTCGGCCTTGCCGGCAAAGCGGCAATAGCCGCAGGCGCGGTCGATCTTTTTGCGAAAAAGCATCGGTCACACCGCCTTTCATACAGGATACGGCCATTATACACCCTTTGCCTGTGGATTTCCACCCATCAGATTTCGGAAAATGATGAAAATCGTGGCCGCGGTGTAGAAAAGCGCCGGTGCAAGGACGGCTGCGCCGGTCTGCATGGGCGTGGCCATTGCAGGAAGCGCCGTATCTGCAAGCGGAAACAGCCGCTGCGCCGCCAGCGCGAGTACGGCGCTGAGCGCGCCGTGCAGAAGCCGGACGGTAAGATAGCCGTCGATACGCAGACCTGACGGGATGAGAATGGAGGCCGTCTGCGCCCAGACACTGATGCTGCCAAAGCCAAGCAGAAACGCGGCCAGCGCGAAGCGGAGCGGAAAGGGCAGCGCCGCTTGTGCCAGCAGGGATGCGCCGTTTCCAAGCTCAAGCAGCCCGCAAAGCAGCACACGCGCGCCCTCCGGAAGCCATGGCGGCAGCAGCGCGAGCAGGAAGCGCGACAGAACACCAAAGACAACGACAAAGCCGCACAGGCCAAGCGCACTTTGTACGGCCTGCCGGACGCTGCGCGTAAAAAGCGCGGAAAAAGGCTCGCGCGGTGCCTCCTGTGTGCAAACGCCCTGCTCGGCGGCGGGAAGCGCGGGCGCGCGGAACAGCAGACCACACAGGATGGCGCTGATGATATGGATGCCATACAGCGCGAGACCGCAGCGTGCGCTGTGAAAAACGGTTGCACCCATCACCCCGAGAATAAAGGCGGGGCCGGCATTGTTGCAGAACGGGACAAGACGCTCGCATTCCTCACGCGAGAGCGCGCCCTGCGCGTAGAGCTGCGCCGCGGCCTGCGCGCCCATGGGATACCCGCCGGTCAGACCCAGCACAAGCGCCGCCGCGCCGCGCGGCCGGACGTGGAACAGACGCGGCATCGCGCCGCCCAGCAGCCGCGCGGGAATGGTGGCAAGGTCAAGCGAGATCAGCAGCTCGGTGCAGACGAAAAACGGAAACAGCGACGGAAGCAGCATCGTGCCGCAGACGCGCAAGGACGCGGCAACTGCGCCGGAGGCAAGCTCCGGATACAGCAGCAGCGCGAGCAGTGCGCCGAAAACGGCCAGCGCGGGCAGCGTGCCGCGCAGAATTTCATGGATCTTCATACGCATGGTATTCACCTCGCTTTAGCCTATGCAGCGGGGAAAGATTTCATCCGCGGCGCATAGACATATTGCGTATTGCAAAGCGGCCTTGCGCCGGAAAGCGGGGGAGAGCATGAAAAAAGGACGGGAGCTGCTGGAAAAGGCAGTGCGGCGGTTGACGCTTCCGACAGACATTGCGGCGGGCTTGCCGCGCATCGAGCTGCGCGGATTTCATGAGTGCAGTCTGGACTGCCACAGCGGAATCGTGGAATATGAGGACGACCGCGTGGTCATTGCGCTCAACATCGGGACGGTGACGGTCTGCGGCGAGGGACTGGAGCTGCGGCAGATGCACCGCGAGCAGCTGTGTCTGACGGGAACGATTCGGGAAATCCATCTTGCGGGAGGGACGGCGTAATGTGGCGCGCGGTCTGGTTTGTGCTGGGCTGGACGCGCGTGCGTCTGACGGGCGCAAGCCCGCAGTGGGGGCTGAACGCGCTCAGTGCGCGGCGCGTGGGCTTTCGCGCAGTTGAGCGGATGGACGAGTTTACGGTGGAGCTGACCATTCCCACGCGCGAGCTTTCGCGCGCGGCTGCGGCGGTCGAGCATGCCATGTGCCAGCTGGAGGTCGTCAAAAGCGGCGGCGCCGGTGTGCAGCTTGCGGGGCTGCGGCACAGATGGGGGCTGATCGTGCTGCTTGTGCTGGCCACGGCGACGGCTGCCAGCCTGCCGCGCTTTGTGCTGTTTTATGAGGTGAGCGGGAATGAAACGGTGCCGTCGGCGCTGATTCTGCAAAATCTGCGCGAGCTTGGCGTGGGCTTTGGAACGTATGGGCCGTCGATCAAGCCGCAGTGGCTCAAAAACCACATGCTCTGCCGGATTCCAAAGCTTCAGTGGCTTACAGTCACGCAGAACGGCTGCTGTGCAACGGTCATCGTGCGCGAGCGGCCGGAGGCGCAGCCGGTAAACGACCGGAAAACGCCGCGCAATGTGGTTGCCTCGCGCGCGGGCGTCCTGACGCGGATGACGGTGCTTGCGGGAAACAGCCTGTGCCAGGTGGGCGACGTGGTGCAGGAGGGGCAGCTGCTGGTGTCGGCCTACACCGATCTTGGGTATAAAATCACGGCAGAGGGCGCGCTGGCCGAGATCTACGCGCAGACATGGCGGCGCAGCTGCGCGGTGCTGCCCGAGAAAACACAGAAAAAAACGCCGAACGGCACGGTGCAGACACAGATCAGTCTGGTGCTGGGGCAAAAAAGAGTGAATATTTTCGGAAACAGTAGCATTCCGGACTATGAATGTGATAAAATAACGACGAGCCGGACGCTGACGCTTGCGGGCGGGTATGCGCTTCCGGTTACACTTGAGATCACACACCTGTATGGATACGATACGGTCGAGGCGGATACCGATGCGGCGTGGGCGCAGGATCGGATGGAGCGGGTCGCGCTGACCCGCGCGCAGCGCGAGATGATCGCGGGCGAGGTGCTGTCACAGCGCTTTTCTCTGACGCGCGAAGGCGGACAGCTGCGGCTGTATGCGGTTTTGGAGTGTGAGGAAATGATCGCGCGCATGACACGCGCGCGGATTCTTGAGGATGATGCAGATGCAAACGGTTGAAAAAACAGTCAACGTCGAGCGGGTCGAGCAGCTGGTCGATGTATTCGGCTCATTTGATGAAAATGTCAAGCGCATCGAAAGCGAGTTTGGCGTCAGGATCGTCAGCCGCGGTGATGAGCTGAAAATTCAGGGCGAGCTTGAGGCGGCGGATATGGGCGCGCGTGCGCTTGAGGCGTTGCTGTCGCTGGCGGCCAAGGGCGAGGAGATCGACGAGCAGAAGGTGCGCTATGTGCTGGGACTTGTCCGCAGCGGGAGCGAGGAAAAGCTGACCCAGGTCGCGCGCGACGTGGTCTGCGTCAGTGCGCGCGGCAAGCCGATCAAGGCCAAAACGCTGGGACAGCGCAGCTATCTCAAGGCAATCGAAAAAAACACCATCACCATTGGCATTGGACCCGCCGGTACGGGCAAGACGTATCTGGCCGTGGCTGAGGCGGTGGCGGCGTTCCGCGCCAAAACGGTCAACCGCATCATTCTTACGCGCCCTGCGGTCGAGGCGGGCGAGCGGCTGGGCTTTTTGCCGGGTGATCTGCAAAACAAGGTCGACCCCTATCTGCGGCCGCTGTATGATGCGCTGTTTGACATGCTGGGGCCGGAAACCTATGGCAAGTATCTTGAGCGCGGGAACATCGAGGTTGCGCCGCTGGCCTATATGCGCGGCCGGACGCTGGATGACAGCTTTATCATTCTGGACGAGGCGCAGAACACCACGCGCGAGCAGATGAAGATGTTCCTGACGCGGCTGGGCTTTGGCTCAAAAATCGTCATCACGGGCGACGTGACGCAGATCGACCTGCCGGCTGACAAGGTCAGCGGACTGAAGGAGGCGGTACGCGTGCTTGAGGATGTGGACGACATTGCCATCTGCCGGCTGACGGGTGCGGATGTGGTGCGCCACGCGCTGGTACAGCAGATCGTGGCCGCCTATGACCGGTTTGAACAGAAAAATGAGCAGCGCCCTGCGCAGGGCGCGCGAAAATACGACGGAAGCAGGAGAAAGTGACCATGGAGCATAAAATTGCCATTACCTTTGAGAAGACTGCGCTGGAAAACTTTTCGCTCCGGCGTCATATCAGAAGCTGCATCGAGGCGGCGCTGCGGATGGAACAGGTGGACGTGCCGTGTGAGATCAACGTCTATGTCTGCGGGGATGAGACCATCCGCGCCATCAATCAGGCCAGCCGCCAGATCGACAGGGCAACGGATGTGCTGTCGTTTCCCATGTTCACGCTGACGGCGGGAGAGCTGCCGGAAAGCTGGGACGGCTATGTGGATGTGGGAACGGGGCTGGTGCCGCTGGGTGACATGGCCATCTCGCTTGAGCGGGCAAAGGCACAGGCTGCGGAGTTTGGCCACAGCGTCAAACGTGAGGTTGGATACCTGACGATTCACTCCATTCTCCACCTGCTGGGCTATGACCACGTGGATGAGGGCGAGATGAAGCGGCAGATGCGCGCGCGGGAGGAAGCCATTCTGGCCGAGATCGAGCTGCCGCGATGAACAAAATGCCGGTCGGGCGGATTGTGTTCCGGCGCGGCGCTTTTATGAGAAGATGGGCGGCGTGGCAGGAAGCATTGACGGCGGGAAAACCGCGCCGAGAATCAGATGTATTTTGAATTTTACATGGGAGAAGCAAAATGAAACAGAAAACGGCCATGATTACCATTGCCGGACGGCCAAATGTCGGCAAGTCCACGCTGACCAACGCCATTGTCGGCGAAAAAATTGCGATTGTATCGCACAAGCCGCAGACCACGCGTAACCGCATCTGCGCGATTTTGAACCGAAAGGACTGCCAGCTGGTCTTTGTTGACACGCCGGGCTTCCATAAGCCGCGCACACGGCTGGGTGACTACATGGTCAATGTGGTCAGACAGTCGGTTGCCGACGTGGACGCGGTTATTCTGATGGTCGAGCCGATTGCAAATGTCGGCGTGCAGGAGCAGGAGCTGATCGAGCAGATCAAATCCGGCGGTACGCCGTGCATTCTGGTCATCAATAAGATCGACACGGTGGAAAAGGAAGAGATCCTGCCGGTTATCGCCGCGTATCAGGAGAAGATGGATTTTGCGGCAGTCATCCCCGTCAGTGCAAAGTGGCACGACGGCGTGGCGGCGCTTCTGACCGAGTGTGAAAAATTTGCCGTTGAGGGGCCGCAGCTTTTCCCCGAAGACATGGTGACCGACCAGCCGGAAAAGCAGGTCATGGCCGAGATCATCCGCGAAAAGCTGCTTTGGAATCTGGAACGCGAGATCCCGCACGGTACGGCGGTTGAGATCACAAAATTCTCTGAGCGCGATGACGGCATCATCGATCTGGATGCCACGATCTACTGTGAAAAGGCCAGCCACAAGGGTATTATCATTGGCAAAAACGGCGCAATGCTGAAAAAAATCAGCACGCAGGCGCGTACCGATTGTGAGCGCTTTATGGGCACCAAGGTCTTCTTGCAGACGTGGGTGCGCGTAAAAGAGAACTGGCGCGACAGCCAGTTTTTGATCAGCAACTTTGGATACCGCAACGACGATTGACGCGGCTT
>CAZPYW010000028.1:5585-13321 GCA_964590095.1 uncultured Oscillospiraceae bacterium
TTTATGCGATTTCTGTTTATGCGTTTCGCATGAGGCCGACACAATCATAATGCGGCTTCGTGGCGATCAGCGCGGTGTTCGCTTTGAATACGTCGTGGGCAAGCGTGATAACGGCATAGTCGCAAAGCGCCATGGCCTCTTCCAGCGTGTGATTTGCATACCCTGCGACATCGCCCTGAATATACGGCTCACAGGCGATGACGGTAAAGCCCTTATCCCGCAGGATATCCGCAAAACGGACGGAGGGACTCTCACGCGTGTCATCGATATTTGCCTTAAAGCTCATGCCCAGCACGGCGATTTTGCCGCCTGCGGGGACATCCTGCGCCACGCGCTCTGCGACCCATTCGGGCTTGCCGTCGTTGACCAGACGCGCCTGACAGATCAGCGGCGTGACGTCTTCAAACTTCTCGTGGATGAACCACGGGTCAACCGCGATGCAGTGTCCGCCCACGCCCACGCCGGGGGTATGGACATTGACGCGCGGATGGCAGTTTGCCAGCTCGATCAGTCGGAAAACATCGATGCCCAGCCGGTCACAGACCTTGCTCAGCTCATTGGCATAGGCGATATTGATGTCACGGAAGGTATTCTCGGTCAGCTTGCACATTTCGGCGGTCAGATCGTCGGTCACGCGGATGGTGCCCTTTGTCACGACCTTTTCATAGATCGACCTGGCATATTCTGCGGATTCGGGGCGGCTTGCGCCGATGATGCGGTCATTTTCGCGCAGCTCGATCAGCATCCGCCCGGGGATGATACGCTCGGGGCAGTGCGCCGTCATGAACTGCTCGGGAGAAAGGCCGCTGACCTCACTGACAAGCTGCTCGACAAGACGCGTGGAATAGGGCGGCGAGGTAGACTCAAGCACACAGAGATTGCCCGCGCGCAGGACGCTTCCAACCTCGCGCGCAGCAGACTCAACATAGCGCATGTCAGATACGCGCTTGCCGTCGTCCGTTTCACGATAGGGGGTCTGCACGGCAATGATAAACACATCTGCCGGTTCGGGCGTCTGGGTAAAGTGCAGCCGTCCGGTTGCCATTGCCTGTGTCATGGCCTCCTGTAAGTCGGGCTCGACAATGTGGATTTTTCCCGCGTTCAGCTGCGCGACAACGTCGGGCTTTACATCAAAGCCGCAGACCTCATATCCCGCCAGCGTAAAGGTGATCGCGGTAGGCAGACCGATATAGCCGCAGCCCATGATCTCAATTTTTTTCATTGCAGGACTCACTCCTTTGTATGAAATCGTCATACAACGGTATTGTATCCCATGTTTCGCGCTTTTGCAAGCAGTTCCTCTGTGCGGTCGGTCTTTTCCCACGGAAGCGCAAGCTCCGGACGGCCAAAGTGGCCATAGGCTGCCGTCTGGCGGTAGATCGGCCGCCGCAGGTCAAGCGTCCGGATGATCTGTGCCGGACGCAGGTCAAAGCATGCCCGCACCAGCTCGGCCAGCGCGCCGTCCGGCAGCCTGCCGGTTCCGGCCGTGTCCACCAGAACGGAAACGGGCTGTGCCACGCCGATGGCATAGGCAAGCTCAAGCTGACAGCGGTCAGCCAGCCCTGCCGCGACAAGATTTTTGGCAATGTAGCGCGCCATATAGGCTGCGCTTCGGTCGACCTTGGTGGGGTCTTTGCCCGAGAAGGCGCCGCCGCCGTGTGCGGCGTAGCCGCCATAGGTGTCGGCAATGATCTTCCGTCCCGTCAGACCGGAATCGCCCACCGGCCCGCCGATCACAAAGCGGCCGGTTGGGTTGACCAGAAAACGCGTCTGCGCGTCCAGCAGATGCGCGGGGAGATTCGGGCGGATGATCGTCTCGATGACGGCGCTGCGCAGCGCGTCGATCGCGATGTCGGGCGCATGCTGTGTGGAGATGACCACCGTGTCAATGCGCTCGGGCATGCCGTCTGCGCCGTACTGGACGGAAACCTGACTTTTTCCGTCCGGCCGCAGCCACGGGAGCAGGCCGCTTTTCCGCGCCGCGGTGAGCGCGCGCGTCAGATCGTGTGCATAGGAGATCGGCGCGGGCATGTAAGACGGCGTTTCGTTGCAGGCAAAGCCGAACATCATGCCCTGGTCGCCGGCGCCGGTCTGGGATGCGTCATCCATCGAGGCATCCACGCCCATGGCGATATCCGGCGACTGGCGGTCAATGGCAAGCAGGACGCTGCAGCTGTTGCCGTCAAAGCCCATCTCCGGCCGGTCATAGCCGGTCTGGCAGATGGCCTCGCGCGCAATATGTGCAATATCGACCTGTGCGCTGGTAGAGATCTCACCCATGACCAGCACCATGCCGGTTGTAACGGCGCACTCGCATGCGACGCGCGCCATGGGGTCAAGGGCGAGAATGGCGTCCAGCACACTGTCGCTGACACGGTCACACAGCTTGTCGGGATGCCCCTCGGTCACGGATTCAGAGGTAAAGATTCGTTTGCTTTCGTTCATTGTTTTTCCTTTCCGGAACAAAAAAATACGCGCCCTGTCAAAAGACAAAGCGCATGATCGTTTCATTCCTCATCTTTCGATTCTTCGCCGGATTTGGCACCTTGCAGATTGCAGGTTGTCGGGTTTCATCGGGCCGTTCCCTCCACCACTCTTGATAAGGTTATTCAGTTGCGAGGCCTATTTTAGCGGCTGGCGCGGAAAAAGTCAACTCTGAAATCATAGCAGACTGAAAATTTGTCCATACTGTTCAGCAGAGACGCGGCAGAACGTAAAATTTACAATTTGTATGTAGACTTTCCCAGCCTGTTCGGCTAAGATAACATGCGGAGGGATCAGATATGCATGAATTTCGCAGGCGGTTTGACCGCTTTCTTCTGAAAAATCGGGACAGGGGCATCTCCAATCTGATGCTGTACATCGCCATTGGCAATGTGATCGTCTATGTCCTGACGTTTATCGACCCAAGCCGCGTGGTCTGGTCGCTGCTGTACTTTGACCGCACAGCCATCCTGAAGGGACAGGTCTGGCGGCTGTTCAGCTATGTCTTTACGTATCTGCTGGATATGGGCTATTCCACACAGATCAGTGTGGATGTGCTGCTGGGGCTTGTCACGCTGATGTGCTATTACCAGTTTGGCCAGATTCTTGAGCGCTATTGGGGGCGGTTCAAGTTTAACCTCTATTATCTGACCGGCGTGGTGCTGCTGGATATCGGCGCGCTGCTGCTTGGTGCGTATGCCTCCACCTTCTATCTGAATATCAGTCTGTTCCTTGCGGTTGCGACCATCGCGCCCGAGGCGCGCGTGATGCTGTTCTTCTTCATTCCCATCAAGATGAAGTACATGGCCTGGTTCTATCTGGGACTGACGGCACTTGAGGTCGTGATGGAGCTGCTGCGCTATGGCCTGTTCAGCTTTGGCTGGCTGCTGCCGATCATCGTGCTTGGAAACTACTTTATTTTCTTCGGCGGTGAGATCCGCAATATTCTCCCCACGCGCTATCGCCGCGCGCGCCCAAAACAGCACAGCACGCACACCGCCCGTCCCAACGCGAACTGGGCAAACGGCTATCAGAGCAGGAGCGGCGAGCGTCCCTATCGTCACAAGTGTACCGTCTGCGGCAGAACCGACACGGAATATCCCAATCTGGAGTTCCGCTACTGCTCAAAGTGCAACGGCTACTATTGCTATTGTATGGAGCACATCAACAACCACGCACATATACAGTGATGAGCATGAAAGCCTCCGGCTGAGCCGGAGGCTTTTCATAATTGTGTGGGAATTGCAGAAATCGACGGCATTCTTATATAATGTGTCGTATCATATACCGTGTCAGGCAATCAGAGCAGCAGGGGCTGGAGCTGTCTGCCCTCCAGCGCGGCTGCGATGGTCTGCGGGAGCAGCGTGAAGTCTGCCACCACCGAGCGCGGCTTCTGCTGCGGCGCATCCTGGCGCATGGGGACAAAGTAGTGATGCCGCCGCGCCAGAAGCATGCCGATGCTTGCGGCGTTGCCCGCCAGTGCGTCGTTGGAGGAAACCGCCAGAACGACCGGCGACTCATTGCGAAGATGTGCCTTGACGGCCAGCGTCACCGGTGTGTCTGCAATGCCGTGTGCCAGCTTGGCAAGTGTGTTGCCGGTGGCAGGGACAACGGCCAGAATGTCCAGCAGCTTCTTCGGGCCGATCGGCTCGACCTGCGCCAGCGTGTGCAGGATTTCATGGCCGCAGAGCTGCGTGATCGCGTCGCGCTGCGCCTGTGCAGCGCCAAAGCGCGTGTCGGTGGCGTAGGCTGCGTCTGAGAGAATGGGGAAAACGTCATAGGTTTGGCACAGCAGCGAAAGCTGCTGCAAAACCGGCGCGAATGTACAAAATGAGCCGCACATGGCAAAGCCCAGTCTGATTTTGGACATGCTACCCCTCCTTTACGTCTGTGTCGCGGACATGGTTTCCAGAATGAAGCGGCGAAGCACCTCGGCAGCGGTGGCGGGAGAAAACCGCCCGGGCAGCGCAGAGGCAAGCTGGTAATTTGGATACGCCGACGCGTCAAGCGCAGGCGAAAGCCCGCCGCCGGTTGCAAGGTCGATGATTGGACAGTCTGCGCGCAGCGCGGACAGATGCTCACGCCGCAGGACGGGAGCGGGAACGGTATTGAAGACGCAGTCATACTGCCGCAGACCGCGCAGATACTGTCCGGTGCGGTCGGCGGCAAAGCCAAGGGCCTCGGCAAGTGCGCGATCTTCGCTTCTGCGCGCGGTAACGGTTACGGCGGCGTTCAGGCCGCGCAGCAGCTGTGCCAGTATTTTGCCGATGCGGCCAAAGCCGATGACCAGACAGCGGCTCTGTCCCAGCGTGATGGGGAGCTGCTCCATGGCGATGGCAATCGCGCCCTCGGCCGTGGGGACGGCGTTTCCTGTGGCAAGCGCGGCTGACTGCGCGTAGTCCGCCACCCGCAGCGGATACTGCGCGAGCAGCTCACGCGCCCCGTCAAGCACGCCGCCAAATATGACCGCGCCGGCGGGGAGCGCTTCCAGTACCGGACGCAGCGGAATCGGCTGCTCGGCGCGGATGCAGCCGTCTTTGGTAAGCGCGGGCATGGGGAGTGCAGCGGCAGCGGCGTCGGACAGCGTTTCATGCAGACTCCGGTGGGTGTCGGCAAGCTGCGGCACGGCATAGCTTGCCGTGTCAAAGCCGCTGAGCATCAGCTGCTGCACCAGATATGTCTGCCGCAGGTCGCCGCCCAGGACGGCAATTTTCTCAAGCATAGCATTCCTCCTTTTCAGCTTAGCGCATTCTATGCGCGCGGCAGGAGAAATGCGCAGCCCGCGCGAAAGCGAAAGAAAAATGCGCCCCATCTGCATGAGGCGCAAAGCGCTGCTTCCTGCGTCAGCCGACGAACCACTGTGTCCAGTATCCGCCGTCTGCAACAAAGCCGACGCCAAGCGTGCGATAGGAGGCAGAGAGGATATTGGCGCGATGGGAAGCGGACTGCATCCATGCCGCGACAACGGCATCCGGCGCGGCATAGCCCATGGCAATGTTTTCGCCCGCGTGCGTGTAGCTGACGCCAAGGGTTCGCATCATGGAAAAGGGCGTGCCATAGGTTGGGCTGTTGTGGCTGAAATAGCCGGCGTCGTGCATGTCCTGTGATTTGACGCGCGCACAGGTGCAGAGTGTCTCGTCCAGTCGGAGCAAATCGAGCCCGTTTGCGGCGCGTTCTGCGTTGACCAGCCGGACGACCTGGCGTTCATAGGCAGACGCAGCGCCGGCAGACATGCACAGACCGGATATGAGCGAGAGCAGGAGCAGCAGGGTACAGATTTTTCTTTTCATTGTTTTTACCTCCTCTGTCTCCGTTTTACGCCAGTCTGCGCGCGAATGCAAGCTGTAAATCCTGCCAGCGGGCAGAACAAAACACGCGAAATACTTGTCTTTACAGGCAGAACTGTGCTATACTGAGCACAGGTCAGAAATGATTACCAGCGGAGGGAGTACATATGGAGCAACAACATGGTTTTATTCAGGATATGCTGGATGTCAAGGTGCTGATCCTTTTTGTGGCGGCGAATGCGATCTATCCGCTTTCGCTGCAAAAGATCTATGAGCTTTGCTATCAGGATGACAAGCTGAGCTATTTTGACGTCAGCATCGCCGTGCCGCAGATGGTGGAATCCGGCCATCTTGCCGAGCAGGAGGCGGGATCGTTTGTCATCACGGACAAGGGGCGCGAGGCTGAGGAGGTCACGCGCGACGCCATCGCCTATCCGGTGATGCAGCGCGCACGCGCCGCGGTTGAGCGCTTTAACCGCGATGTCCGGCGCGACAGTCTGGTCAGAACGGAGATCATTCCGCGCGAGAGCGGGGATTTCTCGGTTGTAATGGGGCTGGACGATGAGATCAGCAATCTGATGACGCTGGAGCTGGTGGCGCCGACGCAGCAGCAGGCGCGCGCGCTGGGTAAGGCGTTCCATAAAAATGCGGAAAAGCTGTTCAAGCTGATCATGAATGAGCTTCTGCGCGAGGTCGAGAAGAAAAACGAGCCGGAAGGCTGAAATAAAATCGTGCAGACTTTGGCTGAAAAGCCGGAGAAAAGCGGATTTTGACGGCGTGAAAGTGCGTTCATAAAAAATTAAACAAAGCAGACATGAAAAATGGCACGCTTTTATTGCAAAATGTGCAAAAGTGTGGTATCCTATGGACAGGGGACAAGCCCCTGAAATCCCAAAGGGTAAAACGAAAGGAGCGGCTATTATGAGATTTCAGTACACGGAAAAGAAAGTCAGTCTTCCAGAGAATGTCCACAGGTATGCTGAGAAAAAGGTAATGAAGCTGGAACGGTTCTTTGGAGATGAGGCAGACGCTCTCGTTACGTTCAGCGTGGAGAAGAACCGCAACAACGTGGAAATCACAGTTCACGCGGCCAACACCTACTTCCGCGCAAGTGAAAGCACATCCGACATGTTCGCCTCGATCGACGCGGCAGTTGCAACGATCGAACGCCAGATCCGCAAGAATAAGACGCGTCTGGCAAGACGTCTGCGTCAGGATGCCTTTGCACGTACACCCGATGCAACCTCGTTTGCACCCGAAGAGCCGGAGGAGGGCAGCTTTGAGATCGTCCGTAAGAAGCACTTCAATATGAAGCCGATGACACAGGACGAGGCGATTTTGCAGATGAATCTGCTTGAGCACAACTTCTTTGCTTTCCGCGATGAAGATAACGGCGGCGCATTTGCGGTGGTTTACAAGCGTACCGACGGCGGCTACGGTCTGATCGAGGACGCGGAATAAGCGTAAATACACAGCAAAACAGCTGATTTGGCCGGATGCCGCAAGGCATCCGGCTTTTTGACGGAAAAAGACAGAGGGAAACATGTCGAATTTAGGCAGATTTTCAGTGAAATAGAAGTTGACATTTCTGGAACCATCTGATATAATGCCAAAGTCGCTTGAAGCGATGCACTGATAAGCAGTCGGTTGAAAAAAGTCAAAAGAATTTAAAAAAGTTCTTGACAAATGACAACCGCTGTGATAGAATCAGAAAGCTCGCTAATGAGAGCGGCCAAGCACAAAAGTGCAGTGCACCTTGTAAATTAAACAACGAGAACATGAACAAACACCTTGGACAATTTCGGTTTCGAGAGAAACCAAAAACAAGTTGTTCAAATGAATGTCAAAAAAGAGATTCTTTGAATAGCCAACGAAAATTCTTGAGTATAGCTAAGAGCGAACCAAGATAGAATTGATTTTAGAGCTTCGGCTTTAAGATACCATTTTATTGAGAGTTTGATCCTG
>CAZPYW010000029.1:0-13120 GCA_964590095.1 uncultured Oscillospiraceae bacterium
CGTTGCAGTACCCAAATGACCGGACGCTTTGCAGACTATGTTGCAGTTGCTTTGCGGGCAGCACGTGTGCATTGCAGGGCGTTTTTGTGCATAGAATATATCGCGCAGGACGATGGCAGGCAAGTACCCCAGAGGAACAGTGGTGAACTGCCCCGATTTGTGAAGCATGCAAATGCCCCGCCGTGCGGCGGGGCATTGCGTTTACTTTTCTTCCAGGATCTTGTTCAGCTCGCGCATGAAGCTGTTGATGTCCTTGAACTGGCGATAAACCGAGGCAAAGCGTACATATGCGACCTCATCCAGCGGCTTCAGCCGCTCCATAACCAGCTCGCCGATCTGTGCGGTGGAAACCTCACGGTCAAGCGAATTCTGGATGATCTGCTCGATCTCATCTGCGGCGGCCTCAAGCTCAGCCATGGCGACCGGACGCTTTTCACATGCGCGCAGCATGCCATTGAGCACCTTGTTGCGGTCAAAGGACTGGCGGCTGTTATCACGCTTGATGACGACCATGGGCAGACTTTCCACTGTTTCATACGTCGTAAAGCGCTTACTGCACGACAGACACTCTCTTCTTCTGCGGATGCTCAGCCCATCCTCTGCGTGACGCGAATCGACAACTTTACTCTCCTGATAACCGCAATAGGGACATTTCATGCTGCTTTCTCTCCTTACCCAAGCCGTGGCGCAAGTTGACACAGGCCGGATCATATTGTATGATAATTGTATCATAGTTGGGACTGTTCTGTCCAGTATTTCAGGGAAAAATTGCGCGTGGCCGTGCCGCTGCCCGCGAGAAAAGGAGGAGCCTTGAAGCTGCCTGCAAAGCTTGAACGTATCGTGCGTGACCTTTCTTCGATGCAGATACCGGTCTATTCCGGAAACGCATCGTTTTTTCTGCTGCTGTCACTGTTTCCGCTGGCAATTTTGCTGCTGGCACTGCTGCAATACGTGCCGGTCACACAGCAGGATATTCTGGCACTGATCGAGCTGATCGTGCCGCAGGCGCTTTTGCCGTTTTTCTCCTATCTGATCGACGGACTGTATCCCGCACGTTCCGTTGCCGTCATCTCACTCAGTGCCATCACGGCGCTCTGGTCGGCCTCACGCGGGCTGTACAGTCTGATGAACGGACTTAACGCAGTTGAGCAGGTGCGCGAAACGCGCGCATATCTCCGCCGCCGGTTGCTGTGTGCGGTGTACGTGCTGCTGATGCTGCTTGCGCTGCTGCTGACACTGATGCTGCACGTCTTTGGGCAGGAGCTTCTGGCGCTTGTCTCCATTGGAGACGGCAGTCTGCGCCGGCTGATCGCCGATCTGCTTGAACATCTGCACCTGTACTCGGTCGTTTTGCTGACGGCGCTGTTTTCCGCGCTGTATCTGGTGCTGCCAAACCGGCGCACACGGCTGGTGCTGGTCATGCCGGGGGCATTGGCTGCGGCGCTGGCATGGATGCTGTTCTCCTCTGCTTTTTCGTATTATGTCAACCACATTAAGGACTACAGCGCCGTCTATGGGAGCCTCAGCACGGTGATTCTGACCATGATGTGGCTGTATTTCTGCATGGCCATTCTGTTTTACGGCGATTATTTTAACCGTCTTCTGTTCCGGCGAAAGGCCGTCTGAGACGAGATAGGAGGCATCACGATGCAAAAGACGACACGACGCCGGAAAAAGGGCGGCAAAAGCCGCAAGGCGCAGATTCTTGCGGGTGTCCTGCTTCTGATTGCGGCGGCGCTTCTGGCCGCTTTGCAGGCACATGAGACGCAGCAGACAGCCGAGGTGATCGCGCTGGATGATTTGCCTGCGTACAGCGGCGAGGCCTATGTCGAGATCAACGGCAATGTGCCGTTTTTCACAGAGGACGAGCTCACGACCGACACCTTTGAGTCCTACAGCGAGCTGGATGAGCTGGGTCGCTGCGGCGTGGCCTATGCCAACATCTGTCACGAGCTGATGCCGACCGAGCCGCGCGGCGAAATTGGAAGCGTCAAGCCCTCGGGCTGGCACACCGTCCGCTACAACGGTCTGGTTGAGGGGAATTATCTCTACAACCGCTGTCATCTGATCGGCTATCAGCTGGCGGGCGAGAACGCCAACCGGCAGAATCTGATCACCGGCACGCGCTATCTCAACACCACCGGCATGCTGCCGTTTGAAAATCAGGTCGATGATTACGTGGATGAGACGGACAACCACGTGCTTTACCGCATCACGCCCATCTACGCGGGTGACAATCTGGTTGCCTCCGGCGTGCTGATGGAGGCGTACTCGGTAGAGGACGACGGCGGACTTTGCTTCTGCGTCTACTGCTACAACGTACAGCCCTACATCACCATCGACTATGCAACCGGCGAAAGCTGGCTTTCGGAGGACGCGCCCGTCACAGCGGCAGATGCGTCTGATGCGCAGCTGGTCTATCTTTCAGACAGCGGAACGAAATACCACCGCGCGGACTGCCGGTATGTGGATGCAGACGCGCGCGAGCTGCACGAGCAGGAGGCCGTGGACGCGGGCTATGCGCCCTGCGGCACCTGTAAGCCATAGCAGGCGCGGGGCGGGCACATCGTGCCCGCTCTTTGTGCGCACAGAAGCGTCTGTACGCGCATTACGCACGAAAATACTTCGCGTGTTTTTACATTTTATAATATTGAATCTTTCAAAACCATGTGGTAAAATACTGGAAAGGGAGAGGAGCGTGCGGAAAATGGGACTGGATTGTCTGTGCCTGTGTGCATTGTATGACGCTGCGCCTGTGCGCGCATCTGCGTCAGTTCCCACGACAGGAGCATGCTCCGGCCGTGCCGTTGCTGTGTCCGATTCCCCAGCTTTTCTGTGATTGATCAGCCAGCCTCTGACGGGGGCTGGCTGATTGTGCGAAAGCTGCGCCGCATTCGCCGGAATCTGCCCTGATTCGGCAGACAGGCCGTGTACGATGTACAATATGGGTCGGGCGACCCGTGCAGAATAGAAGCACCCGAAAAAACATATTCAGGAGGAACCAATATGCAATTCCAGAAGAAGCGCTGCGTGGCCATGCTGCTGGCCGGCGGTCAGGGAAGCCGGCTGATGGTCCTGACAGAAAACACCGCAAAGCCCGCCGTTCCCTTTGGCGGTAAGTACCGCATCATTGATTTCCCGCTGTCCAACTGTGTCAACTCCAAAATCGACACGGTCGGCATTCTGACGCAGTACCAGCCGCTTGAGCTTAACGAGTACATCGGCAACGGCCAGCCGTGGGGGCTCAACAGCTCACACGGCGGCGTACAGGTTCTGCCCCCGTATGCAAAAAGCAAAAATTCCGAGTGGTACAAGGGTACCGCCAACGCCATCTACCAGAACATCCCCTTTATCCAGCGCTATCAGCCGGATAACGTCCTGATTCTCTCCGGCGACCACATCTATAAGATGGACTACGCCAAGATGCTCCGCTATCATGAGCAGAATAACTCCGACTGCACCATCGCCGTGCGTGATGTGCCGCTGAGTGAGGCCTCGCGCTTTGGCATCATGAACACGCGTGAGGACGGCACGATCTATGAATTTGAGGAGAAGCCCAAAAAGCCGAAGAGCACCAACGCCTCAATGGGCATCTACATCTTTAAGTGGAACATCCTGCGCGAGTATCTTGAGCGCGATGAGGCAGACCCCAAGAGCGAAAATGACTTTGGCAAAAACATCATTCCCAGCCTGCTTGCCGACGGCCACAAGCTGATGGCCTACGCCTTTGACGGCTACTGGAAGGACGTCGGAACCATCAACAGCCTGTGGGAGGCCAACATGGATCTGCTGGGCAAGCATCCGGCCTTCAACATCTATGGAGAACGCGGCAACAAGATCTATGCCCGAAATACAGCTATGCCCGCGTGCTACATCTCGCGTTCGGCCGAGATCCACGAAAGCTTCATCGCCGAGGGCTGTGAGGTTCACGGTATGATCGATCACTCCATTCTCTCCACCGGCTGCACCATTGGCAAGGGCGTTGAGATCACCGACAGCGTCATCATGCCAAACGTCGTGGTGGAAAACGGCGCCGTTATCCGCAGCGCCATCATTGCCGAGGGCTGCCACATCAAGGCCGGCGCGCAGATCGGCGGCTATACCCCGGGTGAAGAGCGCAAAATCGCCGTGATCGGCAAGGAACACACCGTCGCTGAGGGTACGGTCATCGCGGCCGGAACCATACTGTAAACAGAAACGAGGAGGTAACAGCTATGGATGTAATGGGCATTATTTTCTCCAATATCTATGACAACAACATGGGCGAACTGACCAAGGAACGCACATCGGCCTCCATCCCCTTTGGCGGGCGCTACCGGCAGATCGACTTTATCCTGTCGAATATGGCAAACTCCGATATCCGCAATATCGGCATCATCACCAAGTACAACTACCAGTCGCTGATGGATCATCTGGGAAGCTGCGAGGAATGGGATTTGCAGCTGGGTGACGGCGTGCGCTTCCTGCCGCCGTATGCAACCGGCCATACCGGCGCTTACCGCGGCAAGCTCGAGGCGCTGCAAACGGCGCTTCCGGTGCTGGAGCGCAACAAAAGTGACTACGTCGTTTTGTCCGACACAACCGTTCTGTGCGCCATCAACTTCCGCGAGATCGTTGAGCAGCACATTGAATCGGGCTGTGACGTGACCGTTGTGGCCAAGGCCGGCATCTGTGACGGCGTCAAGCCGCAGCCGCTGGCGCTGAAGCTGGATGAGGACGGCCACGTACTGGACATGGCGACCGGCTACTGCGCACCGGCAGACTATCTGACCGGCATGAGCATGTTCATCATGGAGCGCGAAAAGCTGATCTCGGTCATCCATGAGATGGTGCCGCATGGCAAGTATCATCTTGAGCGCGACTATCTGCTGCCCGAGTTTATCGAGGGGCGGCTCAAGGTCAACGTCTATTCCTTCCACAATGTCGCGCTGTTTAATGAGAGCGTACAGGAATATTTCGACAACAGCATGGCGCTTTTGCGCGAGGATGTGCGCCACAGCCTCTTCCGCAGTGAGGTTCCCATCTACACCAAGGTTCGTGACGCCGTTCCCACGCTGTTCGGCCAGAACGGACAGGCACCCAACTGCGTTCTGGCCGACGGCTGCCATATCTTTGGTCACGCGGAAAACAGCGTCATCTTCCGCGAGGTCGAGATCGATGAGCAGGCCGATGTGCGCGACAGCATCATCATGCAGGGCAGCCACATCGGCGCAGGTGCAAAGCTGCGCTACGTCATTCTGGATAAAAACGTCACGGTGCAGCCCGGCATCACGCTGCTTGGCTCGCCCGATCACCCCCTGGTCATCAGCAAAGGAGCAGTCGTATGAAAATCGCAATAGCCGCATCCGAGGCCGCGCCGTTCATCAAGACCGGCGGTCTGGGCGATGTGATGCAGGCGCTTCCGCTTGCGCTCTCGCGCATCAAGCACAATGAGGTCTGCCTTTTCCTGCCGTACTACGGCGCAGTGAAAAGTGCCGGCTGGGACGTTGAATTTCTGGGAAGCTTTGAGGTACAGATGGCCTGGCGCCGCGAATATGTCGGCGTGATGCGCCTGAAAAGCCGCCGCAAGAAGCTGCGGGTCTACTTCATCGACAACGAGCACTATTTCTGCCGCAGCCGCATCTATGGCGAGGGCGACGACGGTGAACGCTTTGCCTATTTCAGCAAGGCCGTTCTGGCCGCCATCGGCTTTGTCGGCTTCCGGCCGGATGTGATCAACTGCAACGACTGGCAGACGGCGCTGATCCCGCTGCTGCTGCGAACCGAGTACCATGAGACGCTTGGCGATGTGCGCAGCGTGTTCACCATCCATAATATCGAGTATCAGGGCAAGGCCGGACTGGACTTCAACCGTGAGGTGCTCGGCCTTGCGCCGGAATGCGACGATCTGCTGCGCTTTGACGGCTGCACCAACTTTATGAAGGCCGCCATCGTCACAGCCGACCGCGTCAACACCGTTTCGGAAACATACGCCGGCGAGCTGCGCTATCCGTATTATGCGCACGGCCTGTCCGGTATCATCAGCGACAAGGGCGAATACTTCTCCGGTATCACCAACGGCATCGACATGGAGCTGTTTGACCCGAGCGCCAGCGCGGGACTCGTCTCATTCTATGACGCCAAGAGCTATGTGGCAGGCAAGCGCGAAAACAAGCTGGCGCTTCAGCGGGCAGTCGGCCTGCGCGAGGATGCCGACAGCGCGCTGGCCGTCATGGTCACGCGTCTTGCCGGACACAAGGGCATTGACCTGCTGTGCTACATGGCCGAGCGCCTGCTTGAGCGGCGCGTTCAGCTGCTGGTCGTGGGCACGGGTGAGGAGAAGTATGAGTGGTTCCTGGAATATCTTCAGAGCCGCCATTCCGGACAGGCTGCGGTCTATCTGAAATTTGACCCGAAAATCGCAAATCTCGCCTACGCGGGCGCGGATCTCTATCTGATGCCGTCCAAGTCTGAGCCGTGCGGCCTGTCACAGCTGATCGCCATGCGCTTTGGCACGATACCGGTCGTCAACGCAACCGGCGGTCTGCGCGACACGGTGTGGCCGTATGACCCCGAATGTGAGGCCGGACGCGGCTTCACGTTCCAGAGCTATAACGCGGATGATTTCCTTGCGGCAATTGACCGCGCGCTGGCGCTGTTCTATAACGAACCGGAAAAGTGGAAGCGGCTGATCGAAAACGACATGGCAATCGACAGCAGCTGGACGCTTCCGGCACAAAGCTATATGGAGCTGTACAAAAAAGCAACCGAAGGATAACACACTTATGACGAACGAAAAACTACTGGAAAAACTGAACGAGCTTTCCCTGCGCATGTTCGGCTGCGTGTTGCAGGACGCAACGGAAAAGCAGGTATACCGCGCCGTGTGCGCCCTGTGCCGCATCGCGCTTGAGGAAAAACGCGCCGCCTTTACCAAACAGGTGCGTGAGGCGTCGCAAAAACAGGTCTACTATATGTCTATGGAGTTCCTGGTCGGCACCTCGCTGCGCAACAATCTGTACAATCTGGGCATGCTGGAGCAGATGGATGAGCTTCTGCGGCAGAAGGGCTTTTCTCTGGCACACCTGTGCCAGATGGAGCCGGACGCGGGACTTGGAAACGGCGGCCTTGGGCGGCTGGCCTCCTGCTACATGGACTCGGCCACGGGTATGCGCTATCCGGTCACCGGCTTCTCCATTCGATATGAGTTCGGTATTTTCCGGCAGAAGATCGTAGACGGCTGGCAGATGGAATTCCCCGATGACTGGCTGGAAATGGGCGAGGTGTGGCTGCGTGCGCGGCGCGATGATGCGGTCGAGGTGCGCTTTGGCGGGCAGGTTCACGAATGGGTGGACGAGACCGGCAAATTCCGCGCCAGTCAGACCGGCTATCACGCCGTCACGGCTGTCCCGCATGACATGTTTATCTCCGGCTATGACGCAGACGCGGTCAACAAGCTGACGCTGTGGAGCGCGTGTCTGCCGCAAAGCTTTGATATGGCGGCGTTCTCGCGCGGCGACTATGTCCGCGCGCTTGAGCAGAACACCATGGCTGAAACGATCTCAAAGGTGCTCTATCCGGCAGACGATCATCTTGAGGGCAAGCGCCTGCGCCTGCGGCAGCAGTATCTGCTGGTCTCCGCGTCGCTGCAAAGCATCCTGCGTGAGCATCTGAAACACTATCATACGCTGAAAAACCTCCCCGATAAGGTCGCTATCCATATTAATGACACGCATCCGGCACTTTGCGTGCCCGAGCTGATGCGGCTGCTGGTGGATGAGTATGAATTTGGCTGGGATGAGGCGTGGGACATTGCCTGCCGCACGCTCTCCTATACCAACCACACCGTCATGCAGGAGGCGCTGGAGCGCTGGAGCGTTGAGCTTTTCCGCGAACAGCTGCCGCGCGTATACGGCATTACCGAGGAGATCAACCGCCGTCTGCTGCTGCGTCTGCACGCAGCCTATCCAAACGACCCCGGCAGATGGGACTATATGGCCGTGATCGCGCACGGCGAGGTGCGGATGGCAAATCTCTGCCTTGCCTGCTGCCACATGGTAAACGGCGTGTCGCGGCTGCATACGCAGATTCTGGAAACCGGCATTTTCCGCGACTATTATGATCTGAACCCGAACGGCTTTACCAACGTCACAAACGGCATTGCCTATCGCCGCTGGCTGTGTCAGGCCAACCCCGAGCTGACGGCGCTACTGCGCGAGCTGATCGGTGATGGCTTCACGCGCGATGCGCGCGAGCTGGAAAAGCTGCTGCAATACCAGGATGATGCACAGGTCATCGCGCAGCTGCAAGCGGTCAAGCGCATCAAGAAGCAGCAGCTGGCAGACTACATCGCCCACGTGGGCGGCGTGGCCGTCAGTCCCGACAGCCTGTTTGACATTCAGGTCAAGCGCCTGCATGAGTACAAGCGGCAGCTGCTGAACGTTCTGCACATTCTCAGCCTGTACCTGCAAATTAAGGACAACCCCAACGGGAATTACGTCCCGCGCACCTTTGTCTTTGCGGCCAAGGCCTCGGCGGGTTATGTCCGCGCCAAGCAGATCATCAGTCTGATCGTGGCCGTTTCGCGGCTGGTCAACAACGACCCGCAGACGCGCGACCTGCTGAAGGTCATCTTTGTTGAGGATTACAAGGTCTCTCTGGCCGAGATCATCATTCCGGCGGCAGACCTGTCTGAGCAGATCTCAATCGCCGGCAAGGAGGCCTCCGGCACCGGCAATATGAAGCTGATGATCAACGGCGCTGTCACCATCGGCACGCTGGACGGCGCGAATGTTGAGATTCATGAGCAGGTTGGGGACGAGAACATGTTCCTCTTTGGCATGACCGCCGATGAGGTCGAGGCACTCTGGCAGCGCGGCTATGACCCCAACGCGTTCCTGACACCCGAGCTTTCGCGCGTGCTTTCGATGCTGACCTCCGGCGCACTGGGACAGCGCTTTGACGATATTGCCGCCTCGCTGCTTTCCAATCGCTTCGGTACAGCCGACGGCTACATGACCATTGCCGACTTTGCCAGCTATGCCGCCACACAGCGCCGCGCGGGCGAGGTCTGGACGGACAAGGCGCACTTCGGAAGAATGGCGCTGGTCAACATCGCAAAGGCCGGCATATTCTCGGCTGACCGCGCCGTTGCAGAATACGCGCAGAAGATCTGGAGCTTATAATACCAATGCGAATTTTATACAACAGCAGACTCTCCCAGTTCAAGACGCCGTTTGGCGTGCTGCATCCGGATGAGGTCTGTACGATCCACATTATGATACCGTGCAGCTGCAAAACCGTAAAAACCGTTCTGGTTTTGCAGCAGGAGGACGGCACGCCCGCGTGTGAGGCCACGCTCGAGCGGCAGAGCGCGGATGCGCTGTATGAGACGTACGGCGGGAGCTTCCGGCTCAGCCGTCCCGCCCTCTACTTCTATTACTTCCGCATCACGACGCAAAATGAACAGTTCGGCCTTTACCGCCAGGGCGACGACACCAACATGGAGGACGGCGAGCTGTGGCAGCTGAGCTGCGTGGATACGCGCTATCCGGTGCCCGAGGCATTGCAGGGTGCGGTCATGTATCAGATTTTTCCCGACCGCTTCTGCCGCGAGGGGCGCTGTGACTGCACGGACAAGCTGCGTCCCTACTGGACGCATGAGGACACGTCCGACGTGCCGGAGTACCGCCCAAATGAAAAGGGCGAGGTGCTGAACAACGACTTCTACGGCGGCAATCTGGCCGGTATCCGCAAAAAGCTGGGATATCTGCACGCGCTTGGCGTGGAGATTCTCTATCTCAACCCCATCTTCATGGCCTGGTCGACGCACCGCTATGACACGTACGACTACCGCCGCATCGACCCGATGCTGGGTACCGAGGACGATTTTGCCGCCCTGTGCCGCGAGGCGCACGAGCTGGGCATGAAGATCGTGCTGGACGGTGTGTTTTCCCACGTGGGCGACCGCAGCCCGTATTTCCAGAGCGCCGCTGCGGACAAAAACTCGCCCTATTACAGCTGGTTCCAGTGGAAGCACTGGCCGGACGACTATGAAAGCTGGTGGGGCATCAAGACGCTCCCCTGCATCGACAAGAGCAACCCCGATTTTATCCGCTATATCATCGAGGACGAGGACAGCGTGGTGGCCAAATGGCTGCGTCTTGGCGCAGACGGCTTCCGACTGGATGTGGTGGATGAGCTGCCGGACGCGTTTGTTGCGCGGCTGCGCCGCCGCGTGCGCGAGCTGAACCCCGAGGCCATCTTGATCGGTGAGGTGTGGGAGGACGCGTCAAACAAGATCGCCTACGGCGTGCGCCGCCGGTATTTTACCGACTGCCAGCTGGACGCGGTGATGAACTATCCGTGGCAAAAGGCCATTTTGCGCTATGTCCGCGGAGACGAGGACGGCGCGGCGCTGGGCGAAAGCATCCGCACGCTCGCGGAAAACTACCCGCCGGACGTGCTGAACGCGGTGATGAACATCCTCTCGACGCATGATACGCCGCGCGCGCTGACGGCGCTGATCGACCCGACCGACGCCAGCCGCGAAGAGCTGGCCACGCGGCAGCTGCGCGCGGAAAGCCGCGCGTGGGGGCTGACGCTGCTGCGGATGGCTGCGTTCTTACAGTTCATGCTCCCGGGCGCGCCGTGCGTCTACTATGGCGACGAGGCGGGCATGGATGGCTACCGCGACCCGTTTAACCGCTGCTTCTACCCGTGGGGACACGAGGATACGCAGCTGTGTGCGTTTTATAAGGCACTGATGCAGCTGAAAAAAACCGTTCCGGCCCTGCGGCGCGGACGCGTGGACGTGTTACAGGCGGGCGGCGGACGGCTGCTGCTGTACCGGCGGACGGACGAGCAGACGGTTGTGGTCTGCTGCAACCGCAGCGGCGAGCCGTGGGAGCTGAGCGGGCAGGGGCAAGTGCTTTTGGGCTTTGGCCTGCGCGAGATCACCGGCGAGCATATCACGCTGGACTCCTTTGGATTCTGTGCAATTGTCAAATAGGTTCGAAATCCCCGTGTGCTGCGCACACGGGGATTTTTGTGTGTATTTTTGTCGAAAGAAACACGGCGGCGCGTAACCGGAGTGTTTCCAGACGTTTCTGGTTCGTAAAAAGTTGTTTCCGTATTGTCATTTTTGCATATCAGCAACAAGATATTGTGTTTTGAACCCGAGTTTGAATCAAAATACAGGCTCAAGTGCAAAAAATGCACAAAAAATCTTAATTTCGTCTTAAAGTAGTTGCAATTTTTTTGATTTATGGTAAACTGTTCTCGAAGCAAAAGTTACAGAAATTCAAAATTTATGTAAACACTTTGGAAGAGAGGTACATAATTATGAAAAAAACACTCAGCAGATTGATTTGCGTCCTGTTGGTCGCAGTCATGGTCTGCGGCATGATTCCGGTCGTGTCCGCGGATAGCACAACACCCGACGGCTCTACGCCGGAGAACGCGTACATCATGTACGTAAACCCCAAGAGTGCGAGTAAGAATGACAGAGTGACGTGCAATATCACGCCCTGCACCACCAAGAATCACGCAATTTCTGTTACCTACACGCCGTATTTCAATGGTGTTGCACAAAAAGAGAGCACTACCGGTACGTATGTGAAGTACGATACATCAACGCAGGAATTTATTGCACAGCGGGCAACGTTCGATTCGAGCAACCGTCTCGGCTACGTCAAGGCTGTGATCAAGTGCTTGAAGCCTGGTAGCACAAGCAGCAGTACCAAAGTTGACTGCGATAGCTTTACGGCTATCACCAAGTATTTTGTTGTTTACTCCGAGGCTTCCAGCGTTACGCTGAAGGACTCCGACGGCAAGACCCTGAGCGGCTCTCTGAATGTTTCCAGCAGCAAGGCAACCAGAGTCTACGTTGAGACCAGCCCGAAGACGATCAACCCCGAAAACATTCGCGCAAAAATCACCAACACTTCCGTTGCACATTTGCTGAAAGATACGCCCACCTATGATTCTCAGAAGGAAATGTACTACTTTGAGGTTAAGGCATGGAGCGGCAGCGCATCAACCGATCTGACGGTCTATGCAGACGACGCGGAAAAGACGATTGACATCATTACCAACAGCGCGGTTGTCCTGACGCTCAAGAAGGGCAACGAAACCGTCGCAAAGAGCAACGATGACGGCGACAGCTATATTGATGCCAAGAAAGACGCAGAATTCACGCTGACGGCGACTCCCGATTCCGCACTGGGCGACAAGAAGGACGTCGAATGGTCGGTTGACAACACCAACGTTGTCAGATTGCAGAGCAAGAACTCCAGCGCCGGTTCTGCATCCTTCAAGGTTGTCGGCTACGGCACGGCAACGATTACCGCGAGCTTGAACGGCGTAGCGGCCGAGCTTGAGATTCGCGTTCTCAACGACATCACAGCTATTGACATCAAAGAGGGCACTGACCCTGTAAAGGGCGATAGCCTTGAACGCAAAGAGCTTAAGATTTACGACACATTCAATGCAGTTGTCGCTGTAACGCCCAATAAATATCAGACTGCGGCTGCAGTCAGCACCATCTGGTCGATCAGCGACAGAGACGTTGTTGACTTTGTAGAAGCGACAGTTGATCCCGATACCGAAACAGTAAAGGCCGCAGGTGTCAAGCTTCAGGCAAAGCAGGCCGGTACAGCCACGATCACCGCAACCCTTGGCAGCAAGACCGACAAGTTCACCGTCAAGGTTGAGAAGACCGCAAAGAGCATCGAAATCATTAACATTCCTACTACGAGCATGAAGGCGACCGTCCGCAGTGGCAGCAGAACCGAGATCATCGAGCGGATGAACAACAACACGCTCTATAACTCCATCCCCGGCACTTACAAGGAAGGCGACACAAGCTACAGCATTCAGGTTCCCGTCACATGGTATGATGCCGAGATCAGTGCAGACAAGCAGACCGCTGTCGTTCGCGGCAACGTGATCACCACTGACGGCGAGAACAACTTCACCTACGCCGCTGCCTGTCCCAAGACGATCACAGCAAATGTCACGCTGACCAACGACGCCATCGTTTCCAAGCTGTCCGTCACCGGCGACAAGACCACGGCTGTTGCAGGCAACGTCATCAACCTGACCGCCAACGCCACCGTTGAGCCGTCCGACGCCAAGGTCA
>CAZPYW010000030.1:0-4862 GCA_964590095.1 uncultured Oscillospiraceae bacterium
GTTGCGGTCATCCGCGATATTACCGATTACAGCAAGTATGTGGACATCCGACGCTATGACTTTCTGTCGCTGGTCTTGTTCTAGTCCGGCGCTGGCGGCCAGCACATTAACAAGACCTCGTCTGCTGTCCGTCTGATCCACAAGCCCACCGGTATCGTCGTCTCCTGCCAGACGCAGCGTGACCAGTTCCAGAACCGTGAGACCTGTATGCGTATGCTGCGCTCAAAGCTGATCGAAATCAAAGAGCGCGAGCATCTGGACAAGATTTCGGACATCAAGGGCGCACAGCTCAAGATCGAATGGGGCAGCCAGATCCGCAACTATGTCTTCATGCCCTATACGCTGGTCAAGGACACCCGCACAGGCTTTGAGACGTCCAACATCGGCGCGGTGATGGACGGCGATCTGGATGGTTTTATCAATGCCTATCTGACCTGCGCGGCAACCGGCACGTGGGTAACGAAGTCCTGAGCGTAAAAAACAGACGAAAAAATGATTTGTCTAAATATCGGATAAAAAGCATAAATTTTGCTTGCATCGCAGCAGATTTTGTGGTATGATTACTTCTGCTGTTTAGACAGCCTGATTGTGACATGATCTCGGCCGGCCGTTTGCCGATAAGAACGGCGTCTATGTGATATGGAGGAATTATGGAAGTTCTGCACACTATTTTGACTATCGTTCAGGTGATTCTGGCTGTTGGTCTGGTCGTTATCGTTACCGTTCAGTCCGGCAAAAGCGCTGGTCTGTCCTCTGCCATTGCGGGCGGCGACGGCTTTGCTGCCAAGAGCGGCGCAAAGGCGCTCGATGCCAAGCTGGCCAAGGCTACCAAGTGGATCGGCGGCGTGTTCCTGCTGCTGACGTTCGTTCTCAACCTGTTCTGATTGCGCTTACAAAACCGGCTCCAATGGGAGCCGGTTTTTTGCGTGCAATTGACGAAAGCTATTCCGGATAATCGCTTGTCAGCACTGCGCCGGTGTAGTAATACGCCAGAATCTGCTGATACGACCATCCCTCCTGCGCCAGATGCTGCGCGCCGTACTGGCTCATCCCCACGCGATGGCCAAAGCCATAGACATCAAATACAAATTGCCCGTCTGTACAGGAAACCGTAAATCGAGTTGCGTTCAGTCCAAGCAGTCTCCGCAGCGCCGTGCCGCTGTAGGCTGTTTCTCCAAACACACAGCTCTCCACACCGCCGCCGTTCGTATAGCTGACTGCGCCAAGCCACCCATTCGGGTCATTTCCAAGTGTCAGCGGTGCATCCGCGGCGGCAAGCTTCTCCCGCAGCTCGTCCCGTGAGAGCGTAACGACCGCGTGATAGCGCGGCGCATCCTCCTCGCCGTCGCTTTGCACCGCGCGCAGATAGGGGACATCCGTTCCCCAGACAGCAACTGCGTCCTCGGTACGCCCGCCGGAGCAGGAAAAATACGTCGCGTCGATCAGCGCGCCGTCATACGTCAAAACCTCGTCCTGTGTCGCCGTCACGGCGCGCAGGACTTTTTTGTACGCGGCATCATACTCCTTGCCAAAGCGCTGCCGCAAAGCGGCCTCGTCTGCCCATGCCTGACAACAGCTGCTGTCTGCGCAGACGTCCGCGTTTTCATGCTTGCCGCCGCGCATCTGTCGGCGCAAAAATGTCCGTGCGGCAACACTCTGGGCGCAAAACGCCTGTTCTTCAAAGGAAACCGGCATCTCACACATCAGGACGCCGCAAAGATAATCCTGCTCGTCCAGCAGAAGGATGGTTCCGTTATAAAGCAGGCGAACCGACTGCGTTTGCGCAACATCCGCCGCGTTCTCTGCCGCGGAGGGCGTGATTGGCGCTTCTTCTGCTGCTTCCGCAACCACACGTTCGGGCTGTGCGCTGTATATTGGCTGGTTGTCCTGCTTTGCCGCGCCGGTAGGGAGGAGCAAAATCGCCAGCGCGGAAAGCAGCGTGCTGATTAAAATCTGTTTCATATCCGTACCTCCTGCCTGAGCGTATGCGTGACAGGACGCGCATATACCACGCCGCGCGGACAGGTTTTCTGCATATGCGGCGCGGACAGGCCATAGACTGTAGCAACGATCAGCCAGAGGGCAGGAGGGTACGAATGCAGGCGCTTGAACCGGTTTTCAGATTGCTGCCGCCGCGCTATCGCGCAGCACTCGGCGGGATGCAGCTTGATGCGCTGGAAGAGCTGCGTCTGCGTGTCGGACGTGCGCCAACGGCGCTGATTTCCGGCGCAGAGCGTCCGCTTGCGCTTCCGGCTGTCACGCAGCGTGAGCTGGAGCAGATGCTTGCCGCTGCAATGGAGCATTCGTGCTACGCGGTCAGCGACCGGCTGCGTGAGGGCTTTGTGAGCATACAGGGCGGGCACAGACTGGGCGTCTGCGGCACGGCCGCGACGCAAAACGGCGCTGTTGTCAGCATCCGTGATATTTCCTCGATCTGTATCCGCATTGCGCGGCCACTTCGCGTCGCGCCAGATGGAATTGAGCGCTGGCTTGACCGCTCGACGCTCATCATCGGCCCGCCGGAAAGCGGCAAGACCACGCTCCTGCGTGACTGTATCCGCAGACTGTCCGATTTTGGCCAGCGCGTCTGCGTGTGCGATGCGCGCGGCGAGATCGCCGCCTGTTACGGCGGTGTGCCGCAGCTGGATGTCGGCGCGCACACCGACGTGCTTGCGGGCTGCTGCAAAAGCACGGGGCTGATGCTTCTGCTGCGCGCCATGAATCCGCAGTGGCTGGCGGTGGATGAGATCACGGATGCGGCAGATATTGCCGCAATCGAGCAGTGCAGCTATTGCGGTGTCCGGCTGCTTGCCACGGCGCACGCGGATGGAAACGGCACACTGCGCAGACGTCCGCTCTATCGCCGCCTGTGTGAGCTTGGGGTATTTGAAAAGCTTCTGGTGCTGGATGCGGACAAACACGTCAGAATGGAAAGGATGGGGTAGATGCTTCGGGTCATGGGCGCAATCTGTGTGGTATCCGGCGCAGGTGCGGTCGGTTTTGGGTTTGCGGCGGGCGTGCGCCGTCAGGCGCGGCAGCTGACAGAGCTTTGCACGGCACTGGAAACGATGCAGGCTGAGATCGAGTATCGGATGACGCCGCTGCCGCAGCTGCTGCGTGAGCTGGCGGGCATCTGCACGCCGCCGCTTGACACGCTGTTTATCAGATGGAGCGATGCACTCAGCAATGCACAGGGCGCAACGGTCAGCTATGCGCTTTCCTGTGCGCTGCGCAGGACGCGCGGGCTGGCGCTTTCTGCTGAGAGCATTCAGGCGCTCCGGACGCTTTCCCACCAGCTGGGGCGGTTTGACACCGCGCAGCAGGGGCGCGCCGTCGGCCTTTGCGCGCAGCGCCTTCGGCAGGAGCTTTTGCAGCTTGAGGCAGGGAAGCAGACGCGCTGCCGCAGCTATCAGACCATCGCCATCTGCGCGGGACTGGCGCTGGCCGTGATCTTACTGTAGCGATGGAGATCGATCTGATTTTCAAGATCGCCGCCGTCGGCATTATCGTTTCCATTTTGAATCAGGTGCTTGTCCGCTCGGGGCGGGAGGAACAGGCAACCATGACCTCGCTGGCCGGACTGGTTGTGGTACTGATGATCGTGGTACAGCGCATTGCCGAGCTGTTCGAGCTGGTCAAGACGCTGTTTCATTTCTGATGGAGGCGTTTTTTCAGATCGCGGCGCTGTGCGTCATCGGCGCGATTCTTTCCCTGCTCCTGCGCAGGCGAAGCCCCGCATTTTCCTATCTGCTGACGCTCGGCTGCTGCGCGGCTGCGCTGCTTGGGACAAAGGAGCTGCTCGCGCCGGTGCTGGCGCTGCTCACACGGCTGCAAACGCTGGCAGGGCTGGACAGTGCGCTGCTTACGCCGCTGCTTAAAACGCTGGCAATCGGGCTTCTGACGCAGCTGACGTGCGCCTTCTGTCTGGATGCGGGCGAGCAGTCGCTTGCAAAGGCGGCTGAGCTGGGCGGGACATTTCTGGCGCTTTATACCGTGCTGCCGCTGGCAGAGCTTCTGCTTCGGACGCTTACGACAATGATGGGAGGATAAATGAGAAAACTGCTTTTGCTGCTTGTGCTGGCTGTGCTGCTCAGCGCGCGTGCCGCCGCCGGAGACATCATGCAGCAGGAGGCCGAGCTTTTACAGCTGGACACGCTGTATGACGCGCTTACGCCGGATGCGCGCACGCTTCTGGGCGAGGCAACGCCGACAACGAGTGTCAGTTTTGGCAAAAGCCTCCTGTCGATGCTCTATGACGTACTGGGCGGCTCGGAAAGCGCGCTTCGTCAGGCGGCAAAAAGCGCAGCAACGCTATTATGCGTGGCGCTGCTGTGCGCCATCACGCATGGACTTGAGCTGCCGTTTTCAGATACGGCCATTTCACTGGTCGGCGCGCTTGGCATCACGCTGGTCTGCACACAGAGCCTGTCCGGCATGGTGACGCTGGCCAGTGATACGCTCGACCGCCTTTCCGGCTTTACGACGCTGTTGCTTCCGGCGCTCTCATCTGTGCTGACGGCCTCGGGCGGCCTTACGGCGGGCGCCGCGCTGTATACCGGCTCGTGTATCTTTATCGATCTGCTGGTGCGGTGCGTCAAAATGCTCCTCCTGCCACTGACGTATGCCTACCTTGCGCTGGCTGCTGCATCATGTGCAGCGGGGGCGTCGCGTCTGCGCGGCATACAGGAGCTGGTTGGCTGGACGATTCGGACAGCGCTGAAGGGCATCATGTATGTGTTTACCGCATATATTTCGCTGACCGGTCTTGTCAGCGGAAGCGCCGACGCCGCAACGCTGAAGGCGGCAAAGGCTGCGCTTTCGGGGGTCGTTCCGGTGGTGGGCGGGATTATTTCGGACGCGTC
>CAZPYW010000030.1:4962-11021 GCA_964590095.1 uncultured Oscillospiraceae bacterium
ATGCGGGCGGTGAGCGGATGATGCAGACGATACAGCGGTATCTGTTTTCGCTGGTGTGCGCTGCGCTTCTCTGCGCGCTGGCGCTGTCGCTTCTGCCAAAGGGGGCGGTACGGCGCGTCGTTGGGATTGGCTGTGCGCTGCTGCTGGCTGTTGCGGCGCTCTCGCCGCTTGCAGCGCTTGACGCGCAGTCCATTGCCTCGGCACTCAGCCGCGTGCGCATGGACGCAGAGGCGGCGCGCACCGGCGTAACCGTACAAAACCGCGCGCTGGTCTGCGCCATCATAAAGCAGAAGACCGAGGCATATATATTGGACAAAGCCGCACAGCTTGGCCTTGACATCCGTGCCGAGGTGACGGTGACAGACAGCGGCGCGTATCCGTTTCCCTCAGCGGTCACGCTGACGGGATATGCCGCGCCGCAGCAAAAGCAGGCGCTGACACAGTGCATTGCCGAGGAGCTTGCGATTGGAGAGGAGGCGCAGACGTGGAGGACGAACTAGAGCGCATCCGAACCGAAAAGCCAGGGCGGCTGCTGGCTGCGCTTGGCGGCAAGTACCGATATGCGGCGGCAGTGATTCTGCTGGGCTGCATGCTGATGCTCCTGCCGCGCGGCTGCGGACAGTCGGCGCAGACACAGGCACAGGCCACGACCGATGCCGCAGATGAGCAGACGCAGCTGCATGCGGCTGAGGCGCAGCTTGCCTCGCTGCTGACGCAGGTGGACGGCGCGGGACAATGCAGCGTGATGCTGAGTCTTGCAAGCGGAAGCGAGCAGCTTTATCAGACCGACCTGCGGCAAAGCGGCGGCGAGAGCACAGAGCGCACGACCGTGTTTTATCAATCCGGCTCAGACCGGCTGCCCGTTGTGCAGAAAACGCGCTGTCCCGTTTATCGCGGCGCAGTTGTCGTCTGTCAGGGGGCAGATCGCGCGTCGGTGCGTCTGATGATCGTAGAGGCTGTATCCAGTCTGACCGGACTGGGGAGCGATAAAATCAAAGTGATCAAAATGGATGAATAACAGGAGGCTATGAGATGAAGATCTGGAAACGTAACGCAATCATCGCGTCCGTGCTGCTTCTGGTGTGCGCGGGCATCTATCTCAACTGGTCGTACAATCAGACGGCTGATCTGACGGACACGCTGGACGCAGAACAGGTGATGGGGGAGGACACGCTTTTACTCGACGAGGCGAAGCAGACACTGGCCGCAGAGCAGACCACCGGAACATCGACCGCAGAGCAGTTTGCGCAGCTGCGGCTGAGCCGCCAGCAGTCCCGCGACAACGCGGTGGAGCTGCTGGAGCAGACCATTGCCTATGACGAGGGAACACAGACCGGCGAGAGCGCCGCGCAGACACTGAGCGCGCTGGTCTCGACCGCGCTCAGCGAGGCGCAGATTGAAAGTCTGGTCATTGCCAAGGGCTTTGCCGACTGCGTGACGTATATGCAGGACGACGTGCTCTGCGTTGCCGTCAGCGCGCCGGCCGAGGGACTGACGCAGGCAGATGTTGCGCTGATCTCCGATCTGGTCACGGCGCAGACCAGCTATCCGCTTTCGCAGGTGCGCATCATCGAGGTCAAAGCATAAAGCGCATAAGCTTGAGAAAAACAGTTGAAATTCCCTGCTTTTGTGGTAGAATGTAGAGTACAAAACGATTCTAGCATCCATGCACATACGGAGGAAGCACTATGGCAGAAAACAGAGAATATTTTACCCAGACACTTGAGCAGGGCTCGATTCAGATTTCCGAGGACGTTGTCGCGTCCGTCGCGGCCAGCGCCGTGCTTGAGGTCGAGGGCGTCTGCGGTCTGAACGGCAGCATCGGCTATGATATCGCTGAAATGCTGGGCAAGCGCAATCTGGGCAAGGGCATTCGCCTGTCGACCGCTGATGACGGCGCGCTGATCGTGGACTGCGACGTTGTGGCGCAGTTTGGCCAGCCCGTTTTCGATCTGGCGAAAAGCGTACAGGACGCCGTTAAGTCCAGTCTGGAATCCGTGACCGGCCTTGCCATTGCCAAGGTCAACATCAACATCTGCGGCATCGCGCTTCCGCGCGACGGCAGAAAGTAACGTGCCTGTTGGCAGATCCGATGTGAAAGAGAGAAGAAGATTATGACCAGAACCAATGCCAGAGAGATCGCCGCGCAGCTTGTCTATGAGATGAACTTCCACGACGCGGATGAGGCCGAACGCGTGGTGCACACGCACCTTGAGCCGGACTATCTCCAGACGCTCCGCACCGAGGACGGCATTTACGAGGAAGACGTGGGAGCAAAGCAGCTTGCCTATATCGAGGAAACCGTCCGCGGCGTGTGGGCACGCAGAGAAGAGCTTGACGGCTATCTTGCCAAATACGCCATCGGCTGGAATGTCAGCCGGATTTCCAAAATGGCGCGCGCCATCATGCAGCTTGCCATGTATGAGTGCCTCTATGTCCATGACGTGCCGGTGGGCGCGGCCATCAGTGAGGCAGTCGAGCTGACGCGCAAGTATGAGGACGAGGACGTCGTTTCCTTTGTCAACGGCATTCTCGGCGCGTTTGCGCGCGAGGCGGTCAGCGAATGAGAGCGCTTGGCTTTGACACCAGCAACTATACCACTTCTGTGGCGGCATTTAACGGCGTGGGCGGACACAACTGCTCACGCCTGCTTGATGTGCGGGCGGGCGAGCTTGGGCTGAGGCAAAGCGACGCGCTGTTTGCGCATGTGAAGCGCCTGCCCGAGCTGTCTGCGCAGCTGTTTGACGAAACAGCGCGTGAGGAAATCTGCGCCGTTGGCGCAAGCACGCGCCCGCGCGCGGTCGAGGGCTCATACATGCCGTGCTTTCTGGCCGGACAGTCACAGGCGATGACGCTTGCGCGTGCGCTGGACGTTCCGTTCTACGCGTTTTCCCACCAGCAGGGGCATGTTGCCGCTGCGCTTTATTCCTCCGGCCGGATGGAGCTGCTTGCGCAGCCGTTTCTGGCGTGGCATCTGTCCGGCGGCACGACCGAGCTGCTGCTTGTCAGCGCGGATGGGCTGGACATCCACTGTGAAAAGCTGGGCGGCACCAGCGATATTTCTGCCGGACAGGTCATCGACCGGACGGGAAAGCGTCTGGGGCTTCCGTTTCCGGCGGGAAAGGCGCTTGACGCGCTGGCTGCGTCCAGTGACAGCAGCGAGAGCTTCAAGGTGAGGCTTGACGGCCTGACTTTTTCGTTTTCCGGTCTGGAAAATAAGATCGATCAGTTCCGCGCCGCAGGCGCATCCGATGCGCAGACGGCGCGCTACGCGCTGCTTTCTGTCAGCCGCGCGGTCGTGGGCGCAACGCGCGAGGCGCTGCGCCGCTACCCGGGGCTGCCGGTCGTGTTTTCCGGCGGCGTTGCGTCAAATTCGATGCTTCGCGCGCGCTGCGGTGAGTTTGACGCGGTTTTCGCGCCCCCACAGTATTCCACCGACAATGCCCTTGGCGTTGCCGTACTGACCTGGCTACAGGAGAATCCCGATGCAGCAGCAGATCTTTGAGGTTTCCCAGATAAATGAATATATCAAGGCGCGCTTTGACGCGGATGAACTGCTCAATGCGCTGTTTATCCGCGGTGAGCTGAGCAACTATAAGGTCTATCCCTCGGGACACCATTACTTCACCATGAAGGACGCAAACGGCGCGCTGCGCTGCGTCATGTTCCGCTACAGCGCGCAGCGGCTGCGTTTTCGCCCCGAAAACGGCATGAAGGTCATCGCCATGGGACGCATCAGCGTGTTCCCGCGCGACGGCGCGTATCAGCTGTACTGTGAAGACCTGATGCCCGACGGCGCGGGCGACCTGCACGTCGCGTTTGAGCAGCTCAAGGCACGACTTGAGGCTGAGGGGCTGTTTGACGCTGCGCACAAAAAGCCGCTTCCGGCCTATCCGCACCGAATCGCCATCATTACATCCGGCGCGGGTGCGGCGGTGATGGACATGCTGCGCATTCTGGCGCGGCGGTACCCGCTGAGTAAGGTCATGATTCTGCCGGTTCGTGTGCAGGGCGCCGAGGCACCGGCCGAAATCACTGGCGCGCTTCGCTATGCAAACCGGTATCAGCTGGCCGATGTGATCATTACAGGCCGCGGCGGCGGCTCACTTGAGGATCTCTGGGCGTTTAATGATGAGCGCGTGGCGCGCGCCATCTATGACTCTGAAATTCCGGTCGTATCGGCCGTTGGACATGAGCCGGACGTGACCATCAGCGATTACGTCGCGGATGTGCGCGCGGCAACGCCGTCAAACGGCGCGGAGCTGGTCGCACCCGACCAGCAGGAGCTTCGCCGCAGGCTTTCGCAGCTTTCCGCGCGCCTTGGCGGCGCAATGGAGAAAAAGCTGACGCTTTCGCGGCGCGCACTGGATGAGCTGGCGAAAAAGCGCGTGCTGCAAAGCCCGATGCACTATATAGAAGATAAGCGCCTTGCGCTGGACTATGTGCAGCGGCGGCTGATCGCGGCGTCGCAGCAGCTGCTGGCAGGGAAGAAGCAGCGCTTTATCGCCCTGACGGCCAAGCTTGACGCAATGAGCCCATTGAAGGTGCTGGCGCGCGGCTACAGCGTGACGCGAAAGGCGGACGGCTGCGTTCTGCGCGATGCGCGCGAGGTATCGGCAGGGGATACGCTGAAAATTCGGCTGCTGCACGGGAGCGTCAGCGCCAAGGTTTGTGAAACGGAGGAGGAAACGCCATGAATGAAGAAAAATCGCGCAGCTTTGAGCAGTCGCTCACGCGGCTTGAGGCGATCGTCCGCCGCATGGAGCAGGGCGATGTGCCGCTGGACGAGGCGCTTGGCCTGTTCCGTGAGGGAACGGCGCTGATCGAGGGCTGCACCAAAGCACTGGACAAGGCTGAGCTTGAGGTGGTCAAGCTTTCAAAAAGCGCCGATGGAACACCGGCAGAAACGGAGTATGTACGCGATGAATGAACAGGAATACAAGCTGCGTCTGGACGAGTACCGCACGGCGGTTGAGGAATATCTGCGCGGCTGCTTTGACGCGGAGAACGATGCGCAGAGCGAGCTTTACCGCGCCATGCGCTACAGCCTGCTTGCCGGAGGCAAGCGCATCCGGCCGGTTCTGGTGCTGGAATTTTGCCGCATGTGCGGCGGCGACTGGCACGCGGCACTGCCGTTTGCGGCGGCAATTGAGATGGTTCACACCTACAGTTTGATTCACGATGATCTGCCGTGCATGGACAACGACGACTATCGCCGCGGCCGTCTGACCAACCACAAGGTCTTTGGTGAGGCCGGTGCGGTGCTGGCCGGTGATGCGCTGCTGACGGCGGCGTTTGACACGGCATCACACGCCGGGGCCGCGCCGATGCGCGCGCTGCGCACGGTGCAGATTTTATCCCGCGCAGCCGGTGAACGCGGCATGGTGGGCGGACAGCAGCTGGATCTGGCGGGCGAGCATATGCGGCTGGATGAGGACGCGATTCATGAGATCCACCGGCTGAAAACCGGCGCGCTGATCGAGGCGGCCTGTAAAATGGGCGTTGCCGCGGCCGGCGGCACGGCGCAGCAGGAGGCGGCGGCAGGGGAGTACGCCTCGGCGTTGGGACTGGCGTTCCAGCTGCGCGATGATCTGCTGGATGTGCTGGGTGATGCGGAAAAAATGGGCAAGGCAACCGGCATGGACGGCAACAAAAACACGCTGGTTGCGCTGTACGGTGTGGGCGCGTGCTCGCAGATGATCGAGCAGTATACCCGTCAGGCCATCGGCGCGCTGGCATCGTTTGCACAGCCCGAATTCTTAACGCGGCTTGCGCAGCGGCTGGCCGACCGCGAGTATTAAAAACCACAGAATATGGCGGTTTTTGCACGAAGCGGCACGAGATACGGCGAAAATGGTTAAATGAAACTTAAGACTTTGTAACCGTATTGTAATTGAATAATATGGTTGACTGTGGTATGCTTTAGATGAATGAAAGCATGGATAAGCGGTTCGCTTTCACAACTAATAAGGAGGAATCGTTATGAAGAAGAGAATCGTTAGTTTAATTCTTGTGACGCTGCTGGTCGCCGGTCTGCTGGCAACGGCGGTATTTGCTGC
>CAZPYW010000030.1:11121-13064 GCA_964590095.1 uncultured Oscillospiraceae bacterium
GTTGACTATTACTACGGCGCTGTTCTGTACTTCAACTCCAACGGCGGCAGCGCGGTTTCACCCATCTACACCAACACCACCAAGACGGTCGATCTGACCAAGTACATCCCCACCCGCCGCGGTTATACCTTTGCGGGCTGGTATGCAGATGCCAGACTGACCACCCCCATCAGCTCCATCACGCTGTATCCCACCGGCTATCGCTATAACAACTACAACAGCTATACCGTCTACGCCGGCTGGTATGACGATACGTGGTGCTCTGCGTGCTCGTTCTGGGATGTCGATTACTACGACTGGTACCATGATGAAATCCGCTATGTCGTGGACAACGGCATCATGGAGGGCATTTCCTCCAACTGGTTTGCACCGGAAGAGGCCATGACCCGTGCGGATCTGGTCGTTGCCATGTACCGCATCGCGGGCAGCCCGTCGACGCGCTATACCGGCGTCTTCACCGACGTGAAGTCCACGGCGGACTATGCAATTGCGGTCGAATGGGCGGCCAAGTACGGCATTGTCAACGGCGTTGGCAACAAGAAGTTTGACCCCAACTCGGCAGTCACGCGTGAGCAGATGGCTGCGATCTTCTACCGCTTCGGCAAGTACGTTGACAAGTATGGCTTCACGCCGTACCGCACGACCGGCTTCTTCTGGAATTTCAGCAAGCTGGCCTTTGCCGACACCAAGAAGATCAGCAACTATGCAAAGGATCCCGTTGCATGGTGCGTCAAGAACGGCATCTTCTACGGCGACAACTCCAACCGCTTCAACCCGCAGGATAACACCACCCGCGGCGAATGCGCGGCGATTCTGTATCGCTTCTGCAAATAAGAAACCTGTATTGAAAACGCAGGAGGCATCTGCCTCCTGCGTTTTTTACGTTTTGACGCGCAAAAACAGGCGTCCGTCGGACGCCTGTTTTTCAGTATTCAACCGCCTGAATGGCCGGTGTTTCCAGAAGCTCGGGATTTTCCAGCAGCGTTTTCAGCAGCCGGATGGTCTTGGAATAATAATATCCGTCTGCCAGCCGCTCATCGATTGTCAGACCAAGGTCCAGCATTTCGCGCATCTCAACCGAACCGTCCGCACCGTAGACCGGACGCATGGATTTTTCGCCGATGATGCAGAAAATCGAGCAGGTACCCCAGTTGGTCAGATGGTGATAGCCGCTTTTCAGCTTGATCGAGCCAAGATTAGACAGCACGACCGAGCAGTAATAGGGGTCAGTTTCGATCAGGCTGCTTGGCACCCAGCCGTGGACATCCAGCCGCGTGATAATCCAGACCAGAAGCTTTCCCAGCCAGCGCGGCATTTTATTGAAGAAATCCATGCTGTCGCTGGAAGAATCGACCTTGTGTACGTCGCGGCAGTCCATGATCTGGTGACGCAGCTCCTCGTGGATGGTGTCGATGGTGCTATCATCCTTTGCGTGGATGACGGCCAGCCCCTCGGCAGCTTCATCGGCAAACTGCTTTTTGACCACGAACGAGGCCGTGACCTCATTACGCTGGTAGAAATTCTTGTTTGCGATAAAACGGTTCATCTTGGGACGCAGGGTGATGGTCTTGATCATGGCCGCAACGATCAGATGGAACAGTGTATAGCGAAATTCCGTCTCATTCGCGTTCTTTTTTGCCAGATACGCGTTGATATTGGTCAGATCAATGGTCTCTGAAATGTACGCCTCATTATCACACCGGTTTGGATAGAGCAGAGGAGTGATAAAGTGCATCCCATCCAGATCGCGCAGCAGCGTACCGTCCTTGCGGTCGCCGAAGCGCCGTTTTTGCTGATTCATTTTTTTACACACACCTTTTTGCGGCGATTACGCCATGCTGCAAGTATTATATCATATGCAGCAGGGGATTGCAATAATTTGCTGGATTGTGTGAAATTTTGTAAAAAACGGTAAATTACGCATGTTCATCCGGTTCCAGCTT
>CAZPYW010000031.1:0-13005 GCA_964590095.1 uncultured Oscillospiraceae bacterium
CGCAGCTGGATACAACTACTATATAAAATCCTGCAATATTTGTAAAGAGCAGACATGCATTTCCGTGCAGCGATCAAAGCGCAAAGGCCGCCCGAACGCTTCCGTTCGGGCGGCTCCCTGATTCATTCTACCATCCTTCAAACTGTTTTTTGCAGCTGTCAGGATTCGGCCTGATGCGCTTTTTTGGGCGCATACTGCGCCAGCAGAACGGCGGCAAACATCAGCCCGCAGCCCAGCAGCTCACGCGCGCTGAGCCCCTGCGCCAGCAGCAGCCAGCCAAAGAGCGCCGCAAACACCGATTCAAAGCTTAACAGCAGCGATGCAACTGCCGGTTCGGCGTACTGCTGTCCCAGAATTTGCAGCGTATAGCCCGCACCGCCCGAGCAGGCACCGGAATAGAGAATGGGAATGGCACACGCAGCCAGAGCCGCCCACGTGGGGCTTTCCCAGATCACCATTCCAACGGCGCTGAGGAGCGCCGTGACGAAAAACTGGATGCAGGACAGGCGCACACAGTCTACACTCCCGCCGCAGCGATCCACAAACAGAATATGCAGCGCAAAGCCGACTGAGCACGCAAGCGTCAGCAGGTCGCCCGCCTGAATGGCCTCAAGTCCGCTGCCCATACACAAAAAGTACAGGCCGACCGTGGCAAGCAGAACGCCAAGCCAGACACTCAGGCGCACGCGCTGGCGCAAAAACAGCCCGATCAGCGGCACAAGCACGATGTACAGCGCGGTGATAAAGCCCGATTTTCCAACCGTGGTGTCCAGCAGACCAAACTGCTGCAAGGTACTGGCCGCAAACAGCAACGCACCGCAGATCGACCCGCAGCGCAGCAGGTACAGCCGCTGTGCGCGGCTTTGCGGACGGTTTTGCGTCATGCCGCGCGCATCACGCAGCGCGATGACCGGAAGCAGCACCAGTCCCGCAAGAAAGAAGCGGCAGGCCTGCATGGTAAACGGCCCGACATAGTTCATCCCCTCGCTCTGCGCGACGAAGCCGCCGCCCCAGATCATGGCTGTAAGCAGCAGCATCAGCGCGCCCTTTGTCTGTTTTTTCATACCCGTGCCTCGATTCTCCTCTTTCGCGAAATATCGAAAAAAAGATACCACCAAACGGCTGCTTTGTCAATCATGGAAATCCGAATGCACGGGCAGTTTTCGGATGCCGGTTTTCTTTTTGCCGCACTCTGTTTGATCAGCCCACAGCCGCAATTTTGCCGCAGCCCACGAAATCGACGTGGTCAGATGCCCTGTTTTCGCCGCCGAACATGTCGTTTGCACCGACGGCAATATGAAACGTTCCCGCCATTTTTTCATCCAACACGGTGTATCCGCACAGGTCCGTGACATTGGGATTCATTCCAAGTCCCAGCTCGCAGACAACGCGTTCTTCCCGCGGCAGACTGGCAAAATGCGCTGCAAGCTCCGGATGGCTGCTGCCGGAAACCTCGCCGTTTGTAACCTGCAATGTGACATTGCGGTATTGCGCATCGTCCAGATAGAATGTCTCAAAAAACACACTGCCGTTGGTCTGATCCTCTACCGGCGGGATGTAGATCTCGCCGCAGGGCAGGTCGCCGTCCCCTGCATCGATGTGCCACGCGCGGCCGGTCAGATCAACGTGCAGCACGCAATCCTCACCTGTATGGACATCCACCCGACTGGCGCCTGCAAACTGCGCAGCCGCACGTCTGCAAGCCAGTCCGATTGCCTCATAGTCAACATCGTATGCCCGATTCATGCGCTGCATATAATCCTGCGGGTCAAGATTTGACTCTGCGGCATTTGCCTCCGTCGGAACGCGGATTTGCGTGAAGCGCTTACAGGTCATCAGCTTGCGAAAGAGCTGTGCCATATAGTTTCTGTAAAGCGCCATCTGTTCCTTTTCCAGCTCGTATCCCAGCACAACGGGCCGATACGCGAATACATCCAGCACAGCGTCGAATCTGGAAAACAGCTCAAAATAGCGCTCATCAAAGCAGCTTTCCTTTGCACCGGCAAAGATTTCCCGATTGATCGACCGCGCCTGCTGCACCACAACAGGCGCTGCACCCAGCGCTGCAACGGACGCGGCAAACGCATTTGCAATCCCCTTCTCAGCATCCTCGCCCCAAAAATGAATCAGAACCAGCTCACCGGCAGAAACGCCGCTTGCTTTTACAATGTTATATACGGTTTCGTTTTTCATGATTGTACCTCCAATCCGGAGGTAGTTATATCATAATCACATCAGAAAGTCAATTCTATTTCGATAAATATAAAATTAGATATCAGAAAAATATTTTCACGCAAGCAAATACGCTGCCGACGATGCCGTCAGCAGCGTATCATCCCCTGTCTATTGCCCTACAGCCGTTACGCGGTCGTCAAAACGCCATCAGGCGCTGTGGGTTGTCGTATGTCAGCTTGTCGATATCCTCGGCATCAAACAGATCTGTGTAATTCCAAAGCTGCATACAGCAGCTGTCTGCAAAGCCGCAGAAGCCGGAATTACCAAACGTCAGACCATAGGCCTTGGTCGAGGCATCATGCCCCAGCACGATCTGCCCGCCATAGCCGCAGCGCAGCAGCTCGATCAGCGCCTTGAGCCGGTCTGTATTGGACGGCAGAATGCTGACCGTTGAATCCCATGCGTCAAAGCCGATGAAGCAGCCCTTATCCAGAATCGTCCTGTGCAGCTTGACATCCACATTGATGGCGGTGTCCATGCTGCGGATATAGCTGTTAATATCATATGGCGTGCGGACGTACTGGTCCAGGTGCATCATGTTCAGCCGGTCCGGCTTCACGCCATGCGCCAGGGCAAAGTCCGCAATGCTGATGATCTGCTCGGCGCTCATCCCTGGGCCGGAATGGACGTGAAGACTCATGCCGGTCTCGGCCGAAAGCTGGGAAAGCGCCTCAAGCGTTGCCCACTCGCAATCTGCCAGCTGCATCCCGTTTTTGGGGTCAGCATGGAAGCCGCACTTCAAAAATCCCGGGCGAATGCCTGTCCCGTCGATACCCTCGTCAATCTCTTTGCGGAAGAGATCATAGTTTTCCTGCACAGACAGATCGCGGTATTCCGCCGTCCGGCCGTCTTTGTAGTAAAGGCCGGTACAGACGATGATATGCACGCCGGTTTCCTCGGACACCTGCCGGATTTTCTCCACATCGCCGCGAATCGAAATGGGCGACGCATCGACCAGACACCCGCCGCCGACACGGTCGCGGAAGAGTTCAAGCTCCGCCTTCAGCCAGTCCGCATCATTCCCGATCTGGCAGTCATCTGAAAACAGCGCCGTGCCGTCACGCAGGAATTTGGCGTTTTCCATCTTCCAGACCAGCATCTCGGGCGGAATCATCGCCTTGTACTCCTGAACCGCCTCAATCAGCGGCGCCATATTCGACAGCGTATGCTCATGCGCCGTTGTAAAGCCCATTTCCTCGGGCGCAATATCACCGCGCACGGTGCGCACGATCTTTGCCATGTGTTACTCCCCTTTCTGCTTCTGCGCGCGGAAGTGATGCGCAGCCGCATAGCGCAGCGCCTCATCGCGCCGCTGGCGCGCAAGCTTTCCAAGCGGTTTGTTTTTGCCCATCTCGTCAAAGCCGTGGAAGCCGCCCGCATACGTGTCAAGCCTTGCCGCAACGCCTGCGGCGGTCAGCTTTTCAAAATAGATTCTGGTCTCATCATAGAACGGCTCAATCGTTCCGACGTAGGAATATGCAGGCGGCAGATCAGAAAAATCCGCCAGCCGCGCGGGCGCGGCCTCAGCCGGTACGTCATCCGTCCCATACCGCGCACCAAGATACAGCTGCCACGCAAGCGTGTTGCTCTTAGCATTCCACATCGGCGCGTCATTCTCACGCGCCGAGTCCGTCTCGCCGCGATCATCCAGCATCGGAAACAGCGGCATCTGGAACGCAATCGACGGGCCGCCGCGCGCTCTTGCGCGGATCGTCAGTGCAGCGGCAAGGCCGCCGCCCGCACTTTCTCCCACGACAAAAAGCTGATCGCTTCTGCCGCCAAGCTCTTCTGCGTGCTCTGCCGCCCAGCAAAGCGCCAGATACGCATCATCCAGTGCCGCCGGATACGGCGCATCCAGCGCAAGCGTATACGCAGGCGCAACGATCACGCAGTCTGTCGCCGCCAGCAGCTGCTCCATAAACCCGATCTTCTCCTCCGGCGAGCCGAGCACATACCCGCCGCCGTGCAGAAATACGATCGTCGGCACTGCGCCCGTCTCATGCTCCGGCCGGAGAATCAGCGTGCGCATCTGGCTTCCGTCCGCGCGCGTCAGATATTCCTTTGTCATTTTTGCATGCTTTGGCTTTGCCTTATCCAGCTTCTTTTCGGCGCTGTCTCGCGCCTTGCGGAAGCCCGCCTCACTGACGTTTGCGGTCATGGGGCGCAGAAGCGCCCCGATCAGCCGCACGTCCCTGTGTATCATCGCATTGCTGACCTTCATTGCACGTACCCTCAATACGCCAGAATTCTGGCCGGATTCTCATAGACCAGCTTGTGTGCCTGTTCCTCTCTTCCCATCAGTTCAAGCAGGCGCAGGCCGAAGTCTGCAAAGCGCGTGCAGCCATAGCCGCCGTATTTGCGCCATTCGATCTTGCTGGAAAAGTCGTTTCCAAGGGTGATCTGATCCTCGTACCCAAGATCGAGAAGCGTGACCAGCGCCTTGACGCGGTCAAAATCATCCGGCATGAACATGTTTTCGTTCTGGATGGGCATGCCCCAGGTGTCAAGACCGATGGTATACCCGCGCGAGAGCAGTGCCTTGTGTACCTCAAGATCAAGCGTGCGCTGCGTATCAAAGTCCTCTAAAAAGTCCATGACCATTGTCCCTGCAACGATGCGGTTATCCAGATGGCAGACGTGTACACGCTCATGCGCAACGCCGTACTTTTCGCAAAGCTCGTCCAAAATGGCAACCAGCTCCTCACCGTCCACGGTCGGCTCGGTGTGAATATGCGTGGAAAGGCCGGTCTCGGCCGTCAGACGGATGCAGGCCTCGACAATGTTGCGCTCGGTCTGGCTGCACGTATTGAACGCGCCCTTGAGACACCCGGGACGAACAGAAGTCCCCTCGATGCCGTCTGTGATCTCTTTTTTCATGATGTTGTAGTAAAAATCTACATCATGCTCCTTCAGCTCCGCCGGAATGGCAGAATCATGATAGAAGCCGGTCGCGGTTACAAAATGCAGCCCTGTCCGGCGCGAAAGCTCCATGATCTTTTCTGCATACCCGGGAATGCGGACGTTGCACGGCAGCGGGTCAACAACGGCATTGCCGCCCAGCTTCTTAAACCACGCGTACTCATCCGCAAGCTCATCCACGCTGTCGATCAGCTGTAAGCCGTCACTGAGCAGGAACGTACCGGTTTTGAGATAGGCGTAGTTTTCCGGCGTAAAGGTCAGCTGCGCGGGGTCAACGTCAAAGAAGATCGTCTTCATATATTCTGCCGTCGTGCCAAAGGTCAAAACTGTATGGTCATGCAGACTGGCAAAGCCCAGCTCCTCGGGCGCAATATCGCCAAGGACGGTGGTGATTTTCTTACTCATGTATTTTCCTCCCTTGTTTTACTGGATATCTGATACAGCAGCAACGCTCAATTGCCGGAATCCGGTTTCTTTTTCTTCATCAGGATAACAAGGACGACAAACAGCGCCACTGCGATCAGATAGCTGCCCAAAACGCGCAGCATTGCCTCCAGCCATCCCATATCGCTTTGCGCGGGGAAGCCCGCCCAGACGCACGGCTCCAGCGAAAACAGCGTCAGAATGCTCATGATCAGCATTCCAAACACATTCGACCACACCACATCGCCCATAATAAAGGCCGTACAAAGTACCAGCGCCATTACGCCAAAGACGACATAGCCGACCACAACGCTCCCACTGAGCTGGGTCACAACGCCCTGCGACATGCCGACGATGATGCCAAGCAGGCCGCCGATGGCCGTCCCTTTCAGCTTGGCAGGGTCAAAATTGTCAACCGAGGTATAGAAAAACAGGAACAGGATAAACGGCCACAGTGGAACGCCGATCGCGCCAAAGCCAATGGCGATCAGCACTATGACGACAACCGCTGCCAGAAGGATCAGTGCGCTGGTAATTGCTTTTTTCACACGGCTCTGATTTTTCATAATTGCTTTCCTTTCTTATCTCAGATATCTGTCTTAAAATGAAAACGCTGGGATGCCGCTGCCGGCATCCCAGCGCCTGCGCGGGGAGATCACTCAATATTGGCCGCTTCCAGCTCAGCAAAGAAAGCTTCACGTACGGGTTTGGCGCACTTACTGGCAGGGAAGGAGAGCAAGGCCTGTGCGCTCATGCCAAGCGCAGCAGCCATACGGGGATCGTCTGCGCGGCAGGACGGAACGTGCTTAAGCAGGATGGCGTATGCCTGTTCGTTGTTGAAAATTTCAGCCATTTTGGATTTTCTGGTGAGTGCCATTGTATTTACCTCCATAAAATAATTTCAGAATAAAAGGTCTTTTCAGGAAAGCGCGCTGCGCTTATTCCTCTACATCCAGCCTCTGATCGTGCAGGTGCCACAGCATAAATGCGATGGACTGATCCAGCAGCTCAGAGCTTTCTGGTGTGTTGCGTCCCACCGGCGCAAATGCGTGGAAGCAGCCCTCATAGCGCTTGCAGGCGACGGGAACACGCGCTGCACGCGCCTTTTCGACCAGCGCTTCTGCATCGGCTGCCAGTGTTTCGCCCTTGTCCCAGACAACGTACATCGGACACATGCCGGTGTAGTCGGCAAAATACGGCGAGGCATAGGGCTCGGTGCGGCGGCTCTCATCGGGGCAGTAGCACCTTGCAAGGGCGCGAATGCCCTCGGGCGTAACGGTGATCTCATCATAGCCACGGCCGCTGCGGTCGATGGTATCGCTGAAATCGAGCACAGGCGAGTAGGCAACCAGCGCCGCCGGCATCCGTGTACCCTCATCGCGCAGGCGAAGCGCCGTTGCAACACAAAGCAGCGCGCCGCCGCTCTCCCCGATCAGGAAAATGGGAACATCGGGGTGTTTTTCCATCGCATCACGATAGGCGTTTACACAGTCATCCACTGCCGCCGGATAGGGATTTTCCGGCGCAAGGCGATAGGAGAACGAATAAACCGGTATCCGCGACTCCCCTGCCAGCATGCCGGCATAGCCTCTTGAGGTGCTGGCATCGCCGCAGACAAGGCCGCCGCCGTGCAGATACAGAATGATGGCGTCCTCGCGCGCAAGCGTCGGCATGCTCAGCTCCGCTTCCATGCCGCCCAGCGTCAGCTTTTCATACGTTACGCCCTCCTGCAGCGGCATGGCCGCCTGCGCCGTTTCGACCGCCGCACGCAGCTTGACCGGATCAATGTCCGCACCGAACGACGGCAGACCGTCATTGGTCATCGCCTGTGTCGTCTCACGGATGGTCTGCATCATAAAGCTTGCCATTTGCATTCCCCTTTTCTACAGTCCTGCCGCAGAGTCTTATTCGTAGCTGCTCTTGTTGACTGCAAGGCTTGAGCGCTGGAAGAACGTATTCTTCAGCAGCTGGTTGGGAACGACCTCACGCAGGTCTTCGATTGTCCACTTGCCCTCGGCCCAGACGTCCTTCGAGCAGGTGTTGTACTTCGTCAGGTTGTCCCAAAGTGCGATCTCGCCGTCGGCGCAAACGCTGACGATCAGGCCGGTTGCGTCAAACTCCTCCGAGCACATGTAGCCCAGAACAGGAACCATACGATCGGGCGGGAACTTCTGTGCAGCGGGCGAGCCCTCTTCAATCGCCTCGACGTCATAGCCCTCCTCGCGGTACTCGGCCAGCATGTTGAACCAGCTTCTCGTACCGGCGTTCGGGGTGTAGGCGTTAACGCTGATGCCGTCCTCGATCAGATCCTGAGACCAGGCTCTTGCCAGCGCGGCAACGCCGCCGCAGGCTGCGCTGTAGCCGCACATGCCCTCAAGACCGACCTGTGCCTCAGACGAGCAGATCAGAATACGGCCATAGCCCTGCTTGACCATATACGGCAGCGCCCAGTGTACCAGATAGAAGCAGGAGTCCAGCTTCGAACGGACGCAGACCTCCCAGTTCTTGACCTGCATTTCCTTGACGTTGCCCGTCCAGGTGGCTGCTGCGTTGTTGATGACGATGTCGATTCTGCCCCAGTTTTCGATGGCCGCATCGACCAGCTTCTTGCAGTCCTCATCCTTGCAGACGTCTGCATAGACCGGAACGGCCGCGCCGCCGGCTGCCTGAACCTCGGGGTCGGAGTTGACGATCTGTGCCGTACCCTCGCAGTCGCCGATGATCTTCGAGATCTTGGCGAGATCCTCCTCGTTCAGCTTGACGATCTTGTCCTCATGTGCCTGAACCGACGAGCCCTTCTTGCGGTTGTTGACGACGACCCGACAGCCCTGTTGAGCCATCCACAGCGCCAGCTCGCGCCCGATGCCCTGTCCGGAACCGGTAATGATGGCAACTCTGCCCTTTAACAAATCACCCATGGTTTTCACTCCTTACAAGCCTGATATGAAATTCGTGCATTTCATTGCTGCTTACATCCTAGCCGTTGCAGGCGGGAAAAGGAATCCTACAACTTGCAGGGGATTCGGTGTTAAACTTTCGACCAGAAAACAGAGTTTTTCTCTACGGCAAATTGTGAATGATGACGAACGATTGACATTTTTCGCATGTTTTTCTATAATAAATCCAGCAAGGGGGACTGATTTATGCAGTTAAGCGGTGATATCCTGTATAACTATCTGACTGAGCAATATCCGGTCAGCAGATTTGGCCGAAATCTGATGCAGGCAGAATTCTCTCTGCCGCTGTTTTACTGTGCCGGTGACAAGCCCGTGCGCGGCGGAACGTATATCGTCCGTTCGCGCGAGCTGCCGAAAAACTGCGCCGAGGAATGCCTGTTTCTCTGCGTCGGCGGCCGCCCCACGCAGTCGTGGAACGGCTGGAATGGGATGGTGCTGTATCTGGAGGACGCAGAGCTTGACCTGCTGACGCTTTCCAACCACGTCTGCCGCTTTTATGACCGCGTCTCCTCGTGGCGGCAGACGATGCAGACGCTGCTGGGACAAAATGCCGCGCTTGAGGCGCTGGTCGAGGCGAGTCTGCCGCTGTTTGAAAACTGCATCACCATCACCGACTATAAATTCAGCATTCTGATCAACTGCGGCATCAGCGGCGAGGGCGCCGGCCGCCGCGTTGAGCTGATCCATGACTTTGACCGCGTCCCGCTGGAGATCGTCGCAAGCTTCCGCGAGACGTATCCCTCCGCTGCGCAGCAGCGCACGCCGTTTGACTTCAAGGGTCAGCGCGAAGACCCCGAGGGCGACAACTACTGCATCAATCTCTATCTTGGAAGCAGCTATTACGGCACCTGTACCCTCTGGAACAAGCTGCGCCCGATGCACACGCGGGACAAGCTGCTCTTTATCCAGTTTGCCGAATACATCAAGCAATATCTCTCCTCCCAGCCCAGCTCCGCCGGTCACAACAGCGTGACCATGAAGTCCATCTTCTCAGACCTTGTCCACGCCTTCCCTGTCAGCGCGCAGGATATGGACTGGGCGCTCGATCTGACCAGAAGCAATCTGCGGCTGAGCCGCGCGGAGCTTGGCGCGTGGCACATCATCACCATCCGAAGCGCCAACCGAAACAAGGCGCTTCCGGCAGAGTACATCTGCGCCTCACTTGAGGATATGCTGACATGCGCGACTGCCGTCGTGCTGGATGGGCAGATTGTCTGCCTCTGCCCCATCCCTGCAAACGAAACGTGTGAGACGTGCCTTTGTGACATTCTTCTGCCGTATCTGACGGACATGAACTTCCAGATGGGGCTCAGCGCGCCCTTTACCGATCTTTTCCGCGCAAAAAGCTATTATTTACAGGCAAGCGACATGCTGGAAACGGGGCGGCGCTACGCGCCCGAGCAGCGCATCTACCGCTTTTCCGACTATATTCTCCCCTACATGCTGCGCCACAGCTGCGGCGAGCTGGAAAGTGAGACGTTCCTGACCACCGGCCTCAAAGAGCTGCGCGACATGGACAGCACGGTGGACTACTGGGGGACGCTCCGGCTCTATCTGGACAACGAGTGCAACGCCTCAAAAACGGCGCAGGATCTCTACCTGCACCGAAGCTCCCTCCTCCCGCGGCTGGACAAAATTCGCTCGCTGGTCGATCTGGACACGCCCGAGGAACGGCTGTATCTGCGGATGTGCATGACACTTCTGGATATGGAGAAAAACCGCAAAAAGCCGCACTGAACAAGGCGCTCTCAAACGCGAACCGCTTTTCCGGGTTCGCGTTTGATGCTTTTGCGCGATGCTGTGTGGCTTTTGGGCGCACTGAAAAGACCGGATGCCACTGGCATCCGGCCTTTTAGCTGTTATATCGGATTACTTCAGAATGTGGCGCGGCGCAATAACGGCGTCAACATCCCAGTCGATGGTGACATGCTCACCCTCGGCGGCGCTGCCGGCCTCGATCAGCGCAAAGCCGACCCACTTGTTGACCGAGAAGCCATAGGTGAACTTGGTCACGCGGCCAATGGCGCGGCCATTCTTCGATACCTGACCGCCATAGGGGCCGCCGTGTACCTTGGTGAACGGCTCGTCGACCGTAATGCCAACCAGCTCATGCGTAAGCGGCTGCTCCTTCGCGGCAAGCACCGCGTCATGGCCGATGAAATCGGTCTTGTTCCAGTCGATCAGCCAGTCCATACCGGTTGCAAACGGCGTTGCCTCGTCGATATCGGTGACGAGCGGCAGACCAACCTCAGTTGCCAGCGTATAGGCAATGACGTCAAATTCGTCGATGACCATGCCGCCAAACTCACCGACACGGCTGAAAATGGCTTCCCTGACGGCCTCGGTGTCCGCGATGTCGCAGTAGACCTCGACGCCGCCCTCACCGGTGTAGCTGCCCTTGGCAACGCCGACGCGGATATCGCCGATATGGTTCTCCATGATCTGGAAGCGTTTCAGCACTGCGGGATCCTCTGCCAGAATGGCCTTGGCCATCTCCATGGCGCGCGGACCCTGAATGGCATACATGTCGTGCTTTCTGGTAATGCGCTCAAATTCGACGTTCAGCTCGCCCTTATGGCGCGCCAGCTCCTTTTCCGTTCTGGGTGCATGCAGGGTGGAGATCCAGTAGTGTCCCTCGCCCAGGCAGGTGACAACGCAGTCATCCTGCGGAATGCCGTTTTCATCCAGCATCATGGTGTAGCGGCCGCGCGTGGGAACCAGCTTGGAGATATTGGAGACGTACAGCTTTTCCAGCAGTGCCAGCGCGTCCGGCCCCTTGAGCTCGATAATGTGGTGCGTGAAGTAATAGACGCCAACGGCGTTACGAACGGCCTCGTGCTGCTCACGGCAGCTCTTATCAGTGCTCAGTAACAGCATATTATTCGCCCTCCTTTGCGCCCTCATAGTTGTTCGGGCCGATATTGGGCTTCTGGCGGCGGAAGCCGATGGCCCTCTGGCGAATGATGTAGCGGATCTTGTTGTTGTCGTAGTCCTCTTCCATATCGACCGACCACTTTGCGCCGACCAACGTCTTGACGTTGCCGTCAAAGATGCAGCGGTACATCTCATTCAGCTCCGGATACATGCCCATCATGTCCCACTTGGTCATATCGCCCTCAATGATGGTTTCCTTGTCCTCAAACTTCGTAAACGTGCAGTCCACGTCGCGGCTCTGGAAGCAGAGAGAGATCCATGCGCCCATCACGCGTGCGTCGTCCACATCGTTTGGTACGTTCATCCACTCGCGCGTTTCCTTGCGGGTGTTGAAATCGACAAATTCAAACTTGCCGCAGGCCTCAAACAGTGCGGGGAACACGCGATCCCAAAGCTCGCACTCCTCTTCACTGAACTCGTTGCGGTACAGATCGATGGCATTGTAGGCATATGCAATGGGATAGCCGCCGACGTTGTCCTGATACAGCTCGCCCGCTGTCCAGCGTGCGCCGGTGGGCGACTCAAAGTAGCCCTTCTGCATGAACTCCGGCAGACCCTTTCTCGGCCAGCCCTTATTTCTGGACTTTGCTGCGGCAGGTCCCCAGACCTCCCACTCACGCTGTCCCTCGTCAAAGCCGTCCTCCGCATTGGAGTTCGGATGCTTGCCGTATTTCCGCTTGGTCTCCTGAATGGCAAGGCAGTAATCATCGCCCATGCCGATGCGCTCGGGATCCATAGCGTTCAGCGGGCAGCCCGCCAGACCATAGCAGAAGTGTGCGCCGCCGCCCAGCGACAGGTCACAGGCCTCGGGGCCGGCGATGTCATAGTCGCAGACATGGATTTCTTTTTCAAAGCGGTCGTTGGTGGTGTACCAGATCTTGCCCGAGATCAGGTTCATCGTATCGCCCTTGTCGGCGTAGATCGCCGCACGAATCTGGCCATCCTTCAGGAACGGCGGGACATCGAAACGATCCTCATACGGCTCGATCTGGCCGCTCAGCGGATCCCAGCAGCCGTCCATGAACATGCCCCAGTTGTCCGAAAGCATGGTCTGTCTCCGGTCATAATCCGGAATGACGATACGCATGGCGTGCATGGTCGCAACGCAGAACGCCGCGCCGATACGGTTCATAAATCTGTAGGTCTCGTCAAAGCCCTTGATCGCGCCCCACGGCGTGGACATGCCGCGGTACAGGCGCATGTTGCTGTCCGCATCGCGCAGATTGACGTCAGAAACGTTGTACGGCGCGCACGGTGTTGCTTTTCTTACCTTTTCATCCATTGAAAACAAAAACCTCCTTTTTGTGCATCAACATGGATTGATCGCTATAAAAAGTATAGGTTTTGTATACTCCGACAGCAACCCGCAGCCTGTCGGGAATTTTCCTGCGCAGATTCGACAATCGCGCAGCATCAAAAGCGGCTGCTGCCGCATTGATTTGCCGCGCCCAGAGGGCGCAAAGACCGCGCGCGGAGCGTGCTGGGAGGCGTTTCAACCCCTTTTTCTTTCCCGTGTGGGAAAGAAAAAGTCGTTGAC
>CAZPYW010000032.1:0-12989 GCA_964590095.1 uncultured Oscillospiraceae bacterium
GGCCGCCGCGATTGCGGCGGCCCCTGCAGCGTGAAGCTCAGACGGGTTCGGTCTGCTCGTACGGCATGGTGGTGCGGTCGGCGCGCTCCATGTTGTCATAGTGCCTGCGCAGGAACGGCGTTACCACATAGTACAGAAGCTTGCCGTCCAGATCGAAGTAGAACACGGCAAACAGCGCCGCGTATACGGCGGCCAGAATACCGAACAGCTTGACCAGAACGCGGAAGATGACACCCAGCACGGTGCGGTTTTTCTTTTTCATCCTGTTTTCCTCCTGTTACCACGACATCGAGTCGTCAAATTCCACCAGCGACGGATCCAGCGGCTCCTCCTGCATGACGGTGGTCATGTAGTCGCTGATGATGCGGCGGATCTCCATGCGCGAAACGGTGCGCTTGTCCGGCAGGGCGTGCGGAACCCAGATGGCGTGGATGCCGCGTGCGCGGAACTCATCCTCAAACATGCCGTGGATGCCCTGCATACCCTTGCATTGCAGCTGGTCGTACATGACGACCATGTCGCAGTGGAAGCGCTCCATGTACTCCCACAGCCGGAAAATGTGCTTATAGCCGCCAACGGCCATGGCGCGCATGGGCGCATGCTCATTGAACGTTGCAAGATCGGCCAGCGCATGCTCATACGTATCGGTGCGCAGCGTCAGATCGAACATCAGCGAGTCCATGTTCATGACCGTGTTGATGCCCCAGCAGTTATACGCCCACGTACACCAGTGGGAGTAGTACAGCGGCGCGCACGACCACGCAATGGCGCGATGGCGCGTGTTGGGGAAGGTGACGATCTGCTCGCGCACGCACTTGTCCATGATGCGGCGCACGCGTCTGTCGGTCTGATGCCAGATCTCGCGGTCGCCGTCCTGTGAGTAGTAGATGCGGTAAAGCGCCTGTGCCACGCCGTTGACGGGGTAGTAGGGGGTGTTTGCCGCAACGTCCCACTTCTCATGCTCAAAATCGGTCAGCTGGTTATAGCTTTCGGCGTACTTGACGTACTGCTCCCAGCTGAACGGAACGCCCATCTGCTTCTCAACAAACTTCCAGCATTCCTCGATCTCTCTTGCACAGTGCTCCTGTACCAGCGGGTCGTCAAACTGCATCGGCTGCGGCATGGCAAACAGCGGCCGGTTCAGGAACCAGTCCTGCAGCACCGAGGTTGCGACCGAGCCGTCACAGGCCTCATTCGAGGTGATCATGATGGGGCTGTAGTCGGGGTAGTCATCCTGAACAAAGATGCCGGATTCTGCCTGACACATGGGACAGGGGTCGGCGGGCAGGCCGATGGACTGCACAGCGTCGATGTAGTTGAGGACCGTGTCGGAGTTGACGTGGCAGGTGACGAAATACGGCACCATTTCCAGCGGCACATCGTCCAGCACGTCGCGCCAGGGGTAGAAGATACAGCCGCTGACGGTTTCGTTGTGGGCGATGGTCTTCTTCCAGAGCTCGTTCTGCTTGCCGCCGTGCAGACGCGTGTCGCAGGCGAACATCCGCTGGAACTGGCGGATGGTCTCACTGGTCATGGCGCGGTAGTGCCACGCAGAGGCCTTCAGCGCCTCACCGCGCAGACCCTCCATGCCGCGGTCAAACCAGTGCATGACGGTCAGATACGTCTGGCCGACCCAGCGATAGCGCCAGACGCCCTTGAAGAACGCCAGCGGCTCATCCGATTTCAGGATGTCGGCCACCATGTTGGCGTAGTTATACAGCCAGATGTTGTTGAAGTAATAGAATGTGTCCTTGACACCGCGCCATTCGCGGTGCTTGTACAGGCCGGTCTTGTCCATGTACAGCTCGCCCAGACGGCGCTCGCCGTGGGGCTTGCCATACCAGAAATCCTTTGCGGCCTTTTCGATGCGCGCGCGTGTGGGCAGCGCGGGCGCGGCCTTTTTACCCTTTGCGCCGGAGAACAGGTCTTTCAGCTTCATACCGGAGCACCTCCCTGCAGCTTTTTGATCTCAATGCTTTCGACAAATGCCTGGAAGCGGGTGCGCAGCTGGCCGGAGGCGCCGTTGACGTACTCTTTTTCGATCGAGCAGACCGGCAGACCGTAGTCGCGCGGCAGCACCAGCGTATCGATGCAGCGCTCATAGCTCCAGTATTCGCAGAACTTCATCTGTTCGATGATCACGCCGTCGGCGTGGTATTCCTTTGCCAGATCGGCAATGTACTGCTTGCGGCGGCGCATGGTGTGCTGCTCCATGAAGCGGGGGCACATCTCCTCGCGCAGATAGTGGCGCGCGATGGCATCCAGCGCCGACTCGCCGGCGGCGATGACGATCTCCTCACGGCCGGGCAGACTGCCGTAGCAGTGGCGGTCGGCCACGACCAGCGCGCCGCAGTCCTCGATCAGCTTGGTAAAGTAGGGGTCGTCGTTTTCCGAGCCTGCCAGCACGACCTTGCAGCGCCATGCGGGCTTTTCGTCCGGCTCGCGCGTTTTCAGATCCTCCAGAATCTCACGCAGGTCATCCATGATGAGATACTTGGGGCAGCACAGGCTGACCAGCTGGATCAGCTGGAACTCATAGCCGGTGATGGTGGGCTTGTCCAGCTTGCGGAATTCGCCGATGGCGCGGATGAGACGGCACAGCTCATTGTGCTCGTCAATGGCCTGGCGCAGAGCCTGCTCTGAGATGTCCACGCCGTAATGCTCATGCAGCTTGTCCAGCACGTGCGCCTGCAGCTGCTTTTTGAAGTGCAGGACGGAGTTTTCGTTTTTCTTAAACGGTACGTCGATGAACTCACAGAAGAAGTTTGGATTCTGGATGATATTCATCATCTGCAAATGCTCCTGGAAGCGGCAGGTGACGGTACACGTTTCGGTGGCGAGCTGTGCGTCAAGGAAGTTAAAGCCGCCCTCAAGCGCGCGCTCAAGCAGGCACCGGCCATACAGACAGGTGCGGTTGGTCATGTAATAGGTGGCCATGTCGGGTGTGCCGCTGCGCGGTGCGCGCAGGCGGACGGAAAAGCACCCGGGCAGGTCAAGCAGCACCTCGGGCATATACGAGCAGGTGTAGCCAAGGGCGAGCTTGCCGTCCTCTTTGCCCTTGCGCACCAGCTCATTGTTGGCCTCAAGCAGAAGCTGCTCAAATTTGATCATGTGCTTCAGGTCTCTCATGTCTGTTCCTCTCTATTCGATTCTCTTCAATTTCTTATGCAGGCGGCGGGATCATGCCTCACGCTGCGCCTGAAACCAGCTGAGCAGCGGACGAAGCTTCTCTGCGCTGACGCAGCTGTAGGTGCCCTGCGCCATTTTCAGCGTGGCCTGCTCGCCCTCATTCAGATCGCTGCGCGCGCCAAGCTCACGCCGCAGCTTCGCACAGATGGCGTTCATGACCAGCCGATAGGCCGCATTCAGTCTGGCGGGGTCAAAGCCGCCCTGTAGATAGAACAGCTGGTCGCTGCCCAGCACGCGGTTGTCAAGACGCAGCTTGTGCGTAAGCGATTCGCTCTCGGGGCTCATGCCCGTGCAGCAGGCGCATTTGACGCTGAAGCGCTTGCGCGCCTCGGCAAGTCCCTGGATCTTGCCCGCCATCAGCCAGCCAAGGAAGATGACCTCGCGTCCGGCGGCCAGCGCGGCGCTGTCCTTGAGCGAGTAGACCGGAAGCCCCGTTGCCTCGCAGAGCAGCTGTGCATACTGCGCGGTGTGGCCGGTCGCGGATGTATAGATGATCGCGCTGATCAAGAAGATTCCCCCCAATTTTCAGTCCGTTTTTGCGGATTTGTGTACGCTGCGCCGTATGGAACAACATGGTCCGGCTTGCGCCGAACCATGTTTGTACCGCCTGACGGCGTTTGCCGCATCAGATCTCTTTTGCCAGGTTGTAGGCTGCGCGGTTTGCCTCAAGCACGCGGCCGGCATTGAACGAGTCGCCGATGTTGTAGACCTCGGGCGCAACGTTTGCCTGCTGCGCGGAGAGGAAGGCTCGGTCATCGGCACGGCCGCCCATGGCCAGCACGACCAGATCACAGTGCAGCTCCTGCACATACGTCTCGTCACCGATCTTCTTTGCCAGCGGGTTTTCGATGTTCTTCGGCAAGACGGGCGCCCAGGTGCAGTAGGGATCGGGCACACCGGAGGAAATATTGCGGCTGATGCGGACGGTCTCGTTGTCAAACTCCACGACCTTGGCGCAGTTGATCAGCTCGCCGCCGTTTTCTTCAAGATAGTGGATCAGATGGCCGCGGTTGGCGGTGCATGCGCCGTCGATGAAGTACGGCAGCATCTCAACAACCTTGACCTTGCAGTCCTTTTCATAGCTCAGGAAATAGGCCGTTTCCACGCCGACAGCGCCGCCGCCGACCACGACGACCTCTTTCGCATCGCCCAGCAGATCGGGCTTGACCAGCAGGTCGGTTGCCTGTACGTAGCGAACCTTGTCGATGCCCTTGATGGGAGGCGTGCCCTCACGCGTGCCGTTGCAGAAGACGACTGCGTCATAGCCGGCTTCCTTGAGCATGTCGTTGGTGACGGTGCAGTCAAGCTTGACGGTGATGTTCTCCTCCAGCTCGACCTGACGCTTGAGCCACTTGTTATAGTTGTCCAGATCGAACTTGACCAGCGGCGCGCCGGCGGGATTGAGCTTGCCGCCCAGAACCGGTGCCTTTTCCAGAATTTCGACCCTGTGACCCTTCTGCGCGGCCAGCAGCGCGAAGTTCATGCCTGCGCAGCCGCCGCCGACGACGCCGATGCGCTTGGGCTTTTCGGTCTTGGGGAAGACCTTGGGATACAGCTCTTCAAAGCCGGTGCGGCCGTTGACGGCGCACTGCGGATGGCCGCCCTCGACAAATTCGTTGACGCAGCCCTCCTGACAGCCGATGCACGGACGGATCTCATCGACCTTGCCGGCATAGGCCTTGTTGCACCAGTCGGGGTCGGCCAGAACGGGTCTGCCCAGCATGATCATGTCGGCCTTGCCGTCACGAAGTGCCTGCTCGGCCAGATCGGGGTAGCCCAGCTTGCCGACGGCGACGATGGGTACCTCAACACCGACGTTGGACTTGATGCCGCGCGCGGCGAAGTATTCCTTTGCAACCTTGGCAACGTCAAGGAAGCAGCCGGCCGGCATGCCTGCGGGCGGATGCGGCAGCCACCAGTTGTCATAGCAGCCCAGGTCAACGTCGAACATGTCAACGCCGGCCTTGACCAGATTTTCCATGTATTCCAGCGTGTCCGCGATCGAGCGGCCGTTTTTGAAGCCCTTGAGGCTCTTGACCTTGTCCATGCGGTCGCCGTAGGTTTCCTCAAGCGCCAGAGACAGGTCAATGCGGTACATGATGGGGTAGTAGGGGCCGGTCTTCTTGCGCATGGCTTTGACCAGCTCGATGCCGAAGCGCTGCCAGTCGGCGTACTTGCCGAGCTTGCGATGGTTAAAGGCGGGGCTGGTCAGCTGATCGACCAGATAGCCCTCATGGCCGTGCAGATACACGCCGTCAATGCCCATCTGCTTGGCATCCATCGACGCCTGCGCGGCGTTGCGGATGATCTTGTCACACTCGAGATCGGTGAGCGGGCGGCAGGGGACATCGGGCAGATAGAAGTTGGGGTTCCACGAGGCCGAAACCGGCAGCTGGAGCTTGGTCAGCAGACACTGCGGATTGCCGACACGGCCAAGACCCGGGGTCAGCTGGATGAAGATGCGCGAGCCGCGCGCATGGACGCCCTGTGCCAGGTCGCGCCAGCCCATGAAGTTGGTGCGCGTGCCGTCGATACGCGGGAAGTAGGAGTAGTTGCCCTTTTCGGTGACAGACGCGTCAACGCCGTGGCTGATGGGAACCAGACCGGTGGTGATCAGACCAATGCCGCCCTCGGCGCGGGCAAAGAAGTATTGCAGCATCTTGTCGTTGGGACGGCCGGATTCCTCGGCCATCTGGCAGTTGCCCATCGGCGCCATGACCAGACGGTTCTTGATGGTCAGGCGATTGATCTGGATGGGGGAGAAGAGCTTGTCATAGGGGTACAGCTCCTGCGTCATGCGGCCGGTGCCGCCGGCCCTGTTCTCATTGCCATCCTTCAAAAACCAGTTGCCATAGCTGTCAACCAGCTGTTGGATGAGTTCATCTTTCTTCAATGCGTCTTCCTCTCTTTCTGCGTTGTGTATATACATGTTTCCTTTGGCTCTCATGCCTTTCATACTACCATGTTTTTTGGTAATATTCAACTACAAAAGCTGCAAATTCAACAAAAAGTCACAGGAACAGATAAAATGCGCTTGTAAAATAGTGACGAATATGGTAGCATGATAGCGTTAAGAGAGAGTGGATATATTCATTTTCATACATGATATATGGGTGATGATATGGCAAATTCCGCAAAAGTCCTCGCGCTGTCCGGTAAGGGCGGCGTAGGCAAGACCTCGATCTCCGCCGCAGCGGTTCGTCTGCTGTGTGAGCGGCACCCCGAGGCACGCATTCTGGCCATCGACGCAGACCCCGCGGTGGGACTTTCCACGGCGCTGGGCGTTGAGGTCAAAGAGACACTTGATGACATTCGCAAGCGCGTGGCAAGCGACGTGACCGGCAAGCTGCGCGATACACAGGATATTCTGGCCGAGGCGCGCTTCCGGCTGTTTGAGGCCATGCGTGAGCAGCGCGGCTTTGCATTTCTGGCCATTGGACGGCCCGAGGCGGCGGGCTGCTACTGCGCGGTCAATACCTACCTGCGGCAGGTCATCAGCATGCTGGTGGGCGATTTTGACTATGTCGTGATCGACGGCGAGGCCGGTATCGAGCAGATCAACCGCCGCGTCATGGAGAAGGTCACGCATCTGCTGTTTGTATCCGACCAGAGTAAGAAGGGGCTTGGCGTGGTGCAGACCATCAAGGATGTGGCCGACGAGCTGGTCATGTATGACCGCGCGGGGCTGATTCTCAACCGCGTCACGCATCCCGAGCGCGTCGATTTTACCGAAAGCGCCGGTGTGCCGCTTCTGGCCGCCATCGGCACCGACGCGGCACATGCCGCCGATGACATTGAGGGACTGAGTATTTTTGAGCTTCCGGACGATTCCGCGCTTCTGCGCGGCGTGGCCGAGGCACTGGAAAAGCTCGAGATCCTCTGACACGGCACAGCGGCGGCGCAAATTGCCGCCGGATAGGTAAAAACCGCAGCAGACACCCTGCGCTGCGTGGATAGAAAAGAGAACCGAACAGGCAGTCCCCTGTGAGACTGCCGCAGCACGCCGCAAAGCGGCAAAGCAGAAGAGAAAAATGTGTCGCGCACCTGCGGCACAGAAAAGAAAGGAAAGGTGTAATTCATTTGAAGGATCTCAAGCATCTGATCTACTTTGAGGACCTGTTGGAGAACGCCGACAATGAGCTGGTACAGAAGGCCAAGGATGAGGGTAAGCTGGCGATCGGCTATACCTGCTTCCACATTCCCGAGGTACTGCTCAACGTTGACAACTGCTTCTCCGTCCGGCTGCGCGCGCCGCGCACGGGGTCGATCGACATTGCGACCTACTACATGTCCAACTATACGTGTGAATTCGCCCGCGCACTGACCGAGCGCGGCATTGAAGGCGGCTTCAACTTCCTGGACGGTCTGGCGGGTGTTGACGCGTGCTCGATGATGAACCGCTTCTATGAGCATTTTGAGCTGCTCAAGATGAACGACAAGCCCAATTTCTTCGTCACGCATACCGATATGCCGTACAAGATCGAGGATTATACCATCCGGCAGTATGTCAAGCAGATGCGCATCCGTCTGCTGGACGTGATGACGAAGCATTACGGCGTTGATACCTCTGACGCGGCCATCCGCGACGCGGTGGCGCGGCACAATGAGGTCTGCCGGATTCTGACCGAGATCGGCCAGTTCCGCAAGCTGGATAACCCGCCCATCACGGGATATGAGTACCATATTCTGAACCTGGTGTCCTATTGCTGCCCCAAGCATCTGATCCTGCCGTATCTGCGTGAGACGCTGGAGGAGGTCAAGACGCGGCAGCCCGACCCCAAGCCGTGGTACCGCGCACGCGTTGCCATCGTCGGCTCGGAGATCGACGATCCCAGTCTGACAAAGCTGATCGAGGACTCCGGCGCGTTCGTCGTATCCGACCGCTACTGCTTCGGCTCGACCCCGGGTCGTGAGGAGATCATCCTGAACGACGAGGAGGACGCACTGACGCAGGTCTGCCGCCATTATATGCAGGTTTCCGAGTGCGCGCGCTACATGTCCGATGAGAAGGTACAGCAGCGCCGCGACACCGCCGACCGGCTGGCGCGTGAGTTCCGCGCCGACGGCATCATCTATGAGCAGATGAAGTTCTGTGACTTCTGGGGCTTCGAGCGCGCGCTCGTCAGCCACATTATGAAAGAGGAACGCGGCTGGCCGGTGCTGTCGATCGACCGCCCGTACAATGCCCGTTCGTCCGGTCAGCTGCGCACCCGATTCCAGGCGTTCGTTGAATCGCTTGAGATCAAGCGCATCCAGAAAGCAGAGGAGGCAAGCGTATGAGCAGGAAACAGAAATTCCCCAACCCCGCATTCTGGCGCTGTAAGGACAACATCGACTGGAAGGCGCAGGGTGAAAACCTGAAAACCGTCTGCGGGATCTTTGCCGACATCGCAAAGGAGACCGACTGGAAGGCCTTTGGCCGCCGCCAGATCAACAATATCAAGCAGACCGGCAAGCGCATTGCGTCCGAGGCCGCCATGCTCAAGAGCATGAGTCCGGCCGAGATCGCGGATGTGGCGCTCAACGGTGAGCGTCAGCTCGGCAAGCTCTATCGCGCCGACTCCATGGCCACCGTCCGCCGCGAGTGGCGCGGCATCGGCGACACGGCGTATGACTTCTATGAGTGGCTGCGCATGTGGGGCATGCTGCTGGGCAAGTTCTCCAAAGATCTTGTGCCCGCAGTCAACAGCGCGCTGCACTATCGCTGGGTCATCTCCTATTTCTGCTGCCATTCGTTCATGGATAAGAACACGCTGGGTCAGCGCGGCACCGCCCTGCGCATGAGCCACGAGCTGATCTATGATATCTTCCGCTATGTCGCGGAAAATCTGGTCTATCTGGCAAAGTGCGACAGCCGCAACGGCAACAGCGCAGAGCTGAACAAGAAGGTCGTTTTGTTTGACGAGATGACCATGGGACAGATCATGGCGGGCTTCCCCGATCTGCTGGGCATTCCGTACCAGCTGCTCCCCGTCTTCCTGGTCTCCGAGATCGACCAGCTGACGTGCGTGCCGTATATCGACGCGGTCGAGTCCTTCGGCCTGCCGGCCGATGCCTGCCCCGTTCCGTCGTCCGAGTGCGGCGCACTGGTGCTGGATGCGCTGCCGCATATGGGCAAGTGCTTCATCTCCAGCTCGATGCCGTGCGACGGCTCGGTCATGGCCTCGTCCTATATGTCCCGCCGCTTCCCCAACCTGCCGGTGTTCCATCTGGCCTTCCCCGTGCGGTATGAGTACGAGGAGACCGTTCCCGATGCGGCTGAGGATATCAAGGCCTGCATCCGCTTTATTGAGGAGCAGACCGGCGCGAAGTGGGATTGGGATGCCTATTTCACCGCTATGAAGCGCTTCAACGTGGAAACGTCGTATGAGCTGCAGAAGTGGGAGGTCAACCGTACCAGGAACCCGCAGCTGATCGGCCCGTGCTATGAGCTGTTCCGCAAGTGGAACTATGAAATGGACGGCGGCAATGACCCGCGCGTCATCAAGACCTGTAAGAAGGTCAACCGCCTGATGCTCAAGGCGTATGAGCGCCGCGAGGAGCCGTGGCGCGGCAAGATGAAATACCGCGGTATCGTCTGGTCGTGTCCGGCACACTACTATGCCAACTTCTCCAACTGGCTGGCAAACTGCTGGGGTGTTGACATCCTGGTCGAGATGGAGAGTCTGAACTTCACGCGTCCGCTTGAGACCGAGGACAAGGAAAAGGCGCTGCAGGATCTGGCCCGCCTGTACGAGCGCATGGTCATGCGTCGCCACACCAACGGCGGATATCAGAACGTCGTGGACGAGCTGTGGAAGCAGTGTGAGCTGTGGGATATCGACATCATCATCATGTACCAGAACGTCGCGTGCAAGAACATGTCCACGCTGCAGGGTATTCTGGACGAGCAGGCGCGTGAGCGCGGCTACCATATGATCTGGCTTGAGCACGATCTCATGGACCCGCGTACCGTTTCGCGTAAGACCATGCGCGCCAAGGTCAACGAGTACATGCGCACCGTCATGCGTGCCGAGCCGGTTGACCCCACGCTGGTCGATTTTGAAGACGATCTCACCTGGTGATCAAAAACGTAACGGATAGATAGAATAAATTGGAGGAAAGAAACATGAAATATTTTGGCGGCTGCGACGTAGGCTCCACCTATACCAAGGCAGTTATTCTGGACGAGAACGGCAAAATGGTTGCCGACACCACCATCCGCAGCAAGATCAACGCCGAGGTCTCGGCGCGTCAGGCAATGGATGAGGTCGTTTCCAAGGTTGCGGAACTGAACGACCCGCAGGATCTGACCTATCTGATCGGTACCGGCTATGGCCGCAATAAGGTTCCCTTTGCCGATGAAAACATCTCTGAAATTTCCTGCCACGCCATGGGCGTACATATCACCAACCCCGCCGTCAAGGCCATCATCGATATCGGCGGCCAGGACGTCAAGGGTATCTCCATCGATACCGACGGCACGGTCAAAAACTTTGCCATGAACGACAAGTGCGCAGCCGGTACCGGCCGCTTCTATGAGGCCATGGCGCGCAGCTTTGAGATGACGCTGCCCGAGTTCTCCAAGCTGTCTCTGACGGCAAAGAACGTCATTCCCATCACCGCACAGTGCACCGTTTTCGCCGAGTCCGAGGTCATCACCCTGGTCGGTGAGGGCAAGCCCATGGACGAGATCGCAGCCGGTATCCAGATGGCGGTTGCAAAGCGCTGCTTCGTCATGGCCAAGAAGGCCGGCGCGACCGATTCGATCACGCTGACCGGCGGCTGCGCCAAGAATGATGGTTTGAAGGCTGCCATCGAGCGCGTGCTGAAGCTCAAGGTCGTTGAGCTTTCCACCGATCCGCAGCTGATGGGCGCACTGGGCGCGGCAGAGTACGCCCGCCAGAAGGGGCTTGCAAAAGCCTGAGCATCGGCTTGAAAGGAGCATTTGCCAATGAAATTTCTGAAATCCTTTTTGAAGATCTTCTCCATCGTCATGGGCGTGCTGTTCGCGGTCTATTTCTGGAACCTGGATCAGAAGCTTCTGGCGTGGGTCTACACCATGGTCAACCGCATGTTTGACCGCAAGGACGTGGATGTGAAGTTCTGATGAAGCTTTACGACAATATCATTCGCCAGACGCTTTCCCAGCTGGGACAGCCCACACAGGTCTGGCCCTACCGCGCGCAGGACGCGTGGCCTGACCGCGGCGCAAGCGAGCTGGTCATGCAGCGCGATGCCGCGCTGGAGCTGGGCGGCTCGGGGAAGCCATCGGTCAACTTTACCTGCGTAACATCAAGTCCGGAGCTGATCACCGAGGATGCCATCTGCCTTTACGGCAGCGATATCGCGCAGCTGCGCGGCGATGTGCCGTTTGCGCGCATCGCGCTGCTTGAGGTGGACGAGCTGGGCGGCGACGAGGAGGCGTACAACGCCATCCGCAAGATGGAATTTGTGCGCTATCACGTCTTCCCCGAGGGCTACATGGTGCGCGTTTCGTCCGAGAGCAATCAGGAGCAGGTGCGTCTGAGCAGGGCGGCTGTCAAGGCCGGTATCAGCTTCCGTTCGGTCGGCGCGGATTACATCAGCCGCTATAAGCAGATCGCGGGTGTGCGCCATGTGCGCCTGATCTTCTGCACGGGACACGAGGCTATGGATGCGTTCATCGACGCGGCGAAGAAGACCGACGCGATCACGCAGACGCTGACGCATATTCTCGACGGTCTGCCCACCGACTGCGGCCACTGCTCGCTCAAGCCCGTCTGTGACGAGGTTGAGGGAATGCGCGAGCTGCACCTTGGAAAAAATCGCAAAAAATAAGCACAGCCGCTCTCCTGTGATGCAGGAGAGCGGCATTCCGCGTGCTGCGCGCAGGCGCAGATTTTATCTCTGCCGAGAAAGGAGCGCATGACCCCAATGGAAGAAAAACAGGCTTTTCTGGCGCAGCTTGCTGCGTTTACGCCCCGCTGTGAGCAGGAGGAGGCTGATCTGCGGCTGATGCTGCGGTGCGGCGCGTGCTTTGACGAGCTTCTGACGCGTGAGAATCCCATTGCGCATGTTACAGCCTCGGCGTGGCTCGTCACGCCGGATCGCAGCCGCGTGCTGCTGGCCTATCACAACCAGTATCAGTCCTGGGCGTGGCTGGGCGGGCACGCGGACGGGGATGGAAATCTTCTGCGGGTTGCACTGCGCGAGGCGCGCGAGGAATCTGGCCTTGAACACGTCCGGCCTGTCACGGATGCGCTGTTTTCCATTGAGGTCTTGCCCGTTGCACAGCATATCAAGCGCGGAAAGTTCGTTTCGGCACATCTGCACCTGAATGCGACGTATCTGCTGGAGGCGGATGCGACAGAGCCGCTGCACTGTAAGCCGGATGAAAACAGCGGCGTGCGCTGGTTTCGCCCCGCGGACGTGATGGCTGCCGTCAGTGAGCGCGAAATGCGCGCAGTCTATCAGAAGCTGATGGACAGAACGGCCGGATTTTGACCGCGGCGCTGCCAGGCGGCGCCTGTTCTGCGTGTATGAACAGAAAACGCCCCGCCGCTTGACAAATCGCGGCGGGACGCTATAATGGACTTAGGAAGGGCGCTGCCGATAAGCGGTTAGCCTCTCACAGTTGTTTTGAAGTGATCGCCGTACTTGTGGAGGGTAGCGGCGATTACTTCTTTTTTACAATCTGAAGAATCAGACTGATCGTGCTGATGATGACAGTTGCAAACAGAAAAAGCTGTTCGTATGTAACCATTTCGCAGACCCCCTCTCGATCTCTCGGAGGGGGCAGAAGTCCCCTCCGGTGTGGAGAGGCGTAACCGCCTACCGTA
>CAZPYW010000033.1:0-1821 GCA_964590095.1 uncultured Oscillospiraceae bacterium
ACTTCTGGCCGATCTCGGGCTTGGAGCCCGCGCCCATGCCGCCGGTCAGCTTTTCACCGATCTGTACCTTATTCGGGCACTTGGATTTGTTCAAGTCCTGTTTATCCGTATTGACCGCGACAAACTCAACGCCGCTTACGCCGGCGCCGATCATGCGGTTGATAACATTATTGCCGGCGCCGCCCACGCCGATGACCTTAATGGATACTACTTTATCTGCATACTCTGCCATTTGTCTTCCTCCTATGTATATCACAGCAAATCCGTCTGTATAAACGCATCAGTCAGTATTCATCTTATTTTATACTGAAACGCGCTTTGGGTCAATAGAAATTCTGGAATTTTCGTGCTTTTTCCACCGTTTTTTCCTTGCGGGGGGCGCTTCTACTGGCGTGAAAGGAATCTGGCCTCCTCGCTCAGTGAGAAGCTCAGGTCGATCGTACCGGCCTGATACGGACTCAGCGAGTCCAGAATCACGCCAAGATACTGAATCTTATAGTCCAGCCGGTCGGTGCCGCCCAGACGAATCTCATACTGCTCATCGTACCAGACAACGATGTCATAGTCCTTTTCCACGTTGATCGAGGCCACATGCTCTAAAATCCCCGTGCCGTCCAGCGAGGCAATGACCGCCAGCGCCGCGCTCAGTCCGCTGGCATTTGACGAGGTCACCTGCGCGCCAAGCGTGGGGCTGTTGATCGTCAGACCCAGAAGCTGCGGATACGTCTGCATGTCGTCGTTGCTGATCTGCTCAAGCGCCTTGCCAACGGCGTTGACCAGCCAGACGGTGTTCGTGTCGGTCGCCACAGAGAAGGCGACATTACTTTCCTTGACCTGGATGATGACCGTATCCGGCATCGATCTTCCGATGCTGACATCCTCAACGTAGGCAAGCGCCGCGCGAATGCGTCCGGCCGCCTCAGGCTTATTCAGCGTCAGCAGATTGTCGCCCACTGCGATCTGCGAGGCCACAATGATCTCATCGGCAGAATAGATGGTATTTCCCTGTACCTCAAAGCGGTTGACCTTGAAGAAAATGGCCACGCCAAAGATCACCGCCGCAACAACCGCCGCCATGATCAGCAGACGGCTGCCTACACTGCTTATATTCCCGAGGCGGCTTGCGCTGCGCCCGCTGGTGCGCGCCTGTGCCGCGCGCTTTTTTGTTCTCATATGCATACTCCTTTTCGGAGAGACGTTTTTCCTGTTTTGCTGTGGCCTATTATATACGATATCCCGTCAGATTTCCACATATTTTATCTGCGCGCCCAGCGCGCGCATGTTTTCTTCCAGATTAGCATAGCCACGTTTGATGTGTTTTACTCCAAAAATCTCAGATTTCCCCTCAGCTGACAGCGCCGCAATCACCAGCGCCGCGCCGCCGCGCAGGTCTTCGGCCAAAAGCCGCGCGCCGTGCAGCTGCGCTGTCCCGCGCACCCATGCGCGCTGCGGCTGCGTTTTGATCTGCGCGCCCATTTTTCGAAGCTGCGCCGTGTGGCGCAGGCGGTCTTCAAAAACCGTCTCCACAAATTCACACGTTCCCGCGGCGCGCAGCAGCGCCGCCATGACCGGTGCCTGTGCATCGGTCGGGAAGGCCGGATAGGGTGCCGTCACAATGCGCTCCGGTGCAAGCAGCCCGCCGGTACGGGAGATTTGAATATTGTCCTCCCCCGCCGTGATCTCACAGCCCGCTGTCCGCAGCACATCGACCACGGGCGCAAGCGTATCCGCGCGCGTCCCGCGCAGCCTCACGCTGCCGCCGCAGGCCGCAGCCGCGCAGAGATAGGTTGCCGTTTCAATCCGATCCGGCAAAACGGTATA
>CAZPYW010000033.1:1921-12439 GCA_964590095.1 uncultured Oscillospiraceae bacterium
CACGTCAGAAAGCCGATCAGATCTCCGATCTCCGGCTCCAGCGCGGCATTTTCGATTACCACAGGCTCGCGCGCGCCAAGCGCGGCAAGTATTGCGTTTTCCGTTGCGCCGACACTGGCAAACGGAAGCGTGATCGTCGCGCCATGCAGCCGCCCCGCGCGGCAGGCAACACACTGCGCCGTATCCGTGACAACTGCGCCCATGGCGCAGACGGCGGCAAGGTGCAGATCAATGGGCCTGCTGCCCAGCGGGCAGCCCCCGGGCAGCGCAATGGACGCGCAGCCCATGCGCGCAAGCAGCGCGCCGAGAAATAAAATGGATGACCGCATCCGTCCGGCCAGCGCCAGCGGCACATCACACCGCGCAAGCCTCCGCGCGTCAATGTACAGCGTGCCGTCTGTCAGCTGTGCATCACACCCCAGATGACGCAGAATCTCGATGCTGCATGCAACGTCTGCAATGTCGGGACAGTTATGTATCACGCACGGCGCGCAGCAGACAACGGCCGCCGCCATGATCGGAAGTACGCTGTTTTTTGCGCCGTGTATCAACGCTGTTCCATACAGCGGCGCTCCGCCCGTAACAGACAGATACTCCATGAACGCTCCTCCGCATATCGGCTTTTTCTCGCCATCCTATGCGGAAATGCGTTTTATCGTGCCTTGGCAAGCTCGATAACCGTCTGATAGATGCGCTCGGCCGCGTCCACCACGGCAAGCTTATGTACCGCCGCCGTCATTGCCTGGCAGCGCGTCGGGTCTGAAAGCAGCTCACGCGCCGTTTTGTACAGCACATCGCCGTCGCAATCGCTCTCGCGCAGGACGATGGCTGCGCCGTGACTTTCCAGCACGCGCGCATTCTTTTCCTGATGATTGTCGGTCACATTGGGCGAGGGCACCATGATACACGGCGTTCCCGACGCCGCGACCTCACTGATGGTGGCCGCGCCCGCGCGGCAGATGATCAGATCAGCCGCCGCCATCACGGTTGGCATGTCGTAAATATATTCGCGCATATCAACCGCCGGATGCGCCGCAAGCGAAACGCCCAGCTCGCGCACATACGCCGGCATCCAGCGCCAGCCAAAGGAGCCCGTGGCGTGAATATGCTGAAACGGTTCGCCGTCCTGACATTCGCGCTGCATAAAGCGCGCAATTTTCTTGTTCATCTCCCGCGCGCCAAGACTGCCCCAGTAGGAGACGACCAGCGGCCGTGCATCCAGTCCCAGCGCCGTACGCGCAGCCTGCTTCTCGGTGTAGAGGAACGATTCGCGCACCGGCGTTCCGGTAACGCTGACGCGCGACGGATTGGTATAGTGGCTGCGGCTGTCCTCAAAGGACACCATAACGCGGTCAACCGCGTGCTCGACCATGCGCGTTGTCAGCCCGGGGACGGCGTTTGACTCATGCACCGCCGTCGGAATGCCCAGCTTTGCGCCCATTTTAAGCGCCGGAAAGCTGGCATAGCCGCCCGTCCCTACGATCACATCCGGCCGGAATTCGCGGATGATACGCCGCGCCTTGCGCAGCGAGCCGCTCATATGGACAAGCGTGGTCACATTGTGCCACAGTCCGGCGGGCGTCAGCCGGCGCTGAAAGTTTGAGATCTTCAGCGTTTCCAGCCGATAGCCCTCGCGCGGCACCAGCCGGTTTTCCATCCCGTCCTCCGCGCCGATAAAGAGAATCTGTGCCTCAGGCTTTCTCTGCCGCAGCAGATTTGCAACCGCGATGGCCGGATAGATATGCCCGCCCGTGCCGCCGCAGGTAAAGATCACATTCATACAGACCTCCGTCCGCGCTAAAGCAGCTTATTGTCGTTCTGGCGCGAAATCGCCAGAATCAGCCCCATCTCAAAGAGCTGGATGAGCAGTGCCGTGCCGCCATAGGAGAAAAACGGCAGAGAAATGCCAGTGGCGGGCAGGAAGTTTGTCACAACGCCGATGTTCAAAAAGGTTTGCAGCGCCAGATGCGTCGTCAGTCCCGCCGCAAGCAGCGCGCCAAAGCGGTCACGTGCGTGCAGGGCAATCCAGTAGCCGCGCACGATCAGCAGGATGAACAGCAAAATAACGGCCAGCGCGCCGACAAAGCCCAGCTCCTCACAGACAATGGGGAAAATATAGTCGTTGTGCTCCTCGGGCAGGTAGAGATACTTCTGGCGGCTGCGGCCAAAGCCCAGCCCCATCAGCCCGCCCGAGCCGATGGCGTAAAGCGACTGCAAAATCTGATACCCCGTATCAGAGGGGTCTGACATCGGGTCGCGCCAGGCCGTAACACGCGCGCTGGCATAGCCCATCGTGCTGAGGTAAATCGCGGCAAACGCCGCCACAATGGCCGCGCCGATGCCGAACCAGCGCAGCTGCGTGCCGCCAAGGAACATCATGACCGCCCCCAGCGCCAGAATGATCAGCACGCCGGAAAAATGCCGTTCCAGCGCGATCAGTCCGCAAACCACCAGCAAAATGACCGCAAACGGCAAAACGCCATAGCGGAACGTCTGCATTTTTTCGCGGTAGATGGACATCAGCGAGGCAAAGGACATGATGACCGCGACCTTTGCAATTTCTGAGGGCTGAAAGCTGAGCACGCCAAGGCGAATCCAGCGCTTCGCGCCGCCCTCCTCCGAGCCGATAAACGGCACCAGAATCAGAAAGAAAATTGCACCGGCCAGCACCGCAAAGGACAGGCCGCGCCACATCTGGTAGTTCAGTCTGCTGACAAACAGCATAATGCCGATACCGACCAGCGCAAACAGCGCCTGCCGCGCAAAATAATAGGTGGAGTTTTCGTCGTTTTCATAGTATGAGCGCGCATAGCTTGCCGAGAAGACCATGATCACGCCGATCATGACCAGCAGAACCGTCAGCACCAGAAACGGCACGTCAAGCAGCCCGCGCTCATCCAGCAGAACGCCGTTTTTGCGTGGCTTCGGCGGCTGGACAAGCCGCTCACTGCCCGAGCTTGCCTCGGTCATGGCTGCGGAATTGGTCATGTTGCTCCTCCTTTTCCCTGCCGGTCAATACCGGCCCATAATACCCAGATATGCCAGAATGCACATGATAACGGTGACGCCGGAGAATACGGCGAAAATTTTGACCTCGCTCCATCCGCCCAGCTCAAAGTGGTGATGGATGGGCGTCATGCGGAAGATGCGCTTGCCGTGGGTCAGCTTAAAATATGTGACCTGCATGATGACCGAGAGCGTCTCGGTGATGTAGACAATGCCAACCAGAATCAGGATCAGCGGCATATCCAGCGCAAAGGCCAGACCGCAGACCATGCCGCCCAGAAACAGCGAGCCCGTGTCGCCCATAAACACCTTGGCCGGATGGAAGTTATAGCACAGGAATGCGGCAAGTCCACCCGCGACGGACGCGGCAAGGATGCCAAGCGTCCCCTCACTCCACAAAAGCGACGTCACGCAGAAGAAGACCATGACCGGAATGGTCACGCCGCTGGACAGGCCGTCGATGCCGTCGGTCAGATTGACGGCGTTGACGCAGCCAACGATGACAAAGGCGGCAAAGATCATGTACAAAACCGGCGAGACGGCAAGCTCGACATTCCAGAACGGGATATACAGGTCGCACGAGAGCACGCCGCTTGTACGCAGGAGCACCAGAAAGCCAACCGCCACGATCAGCTGAAGGGCAAACTTCTGAATGGCCGTCAGACCCAGATTGCGCTTGAGCTTGACCTTGACAAAGTCATCTGCAAAGCCGATCAGACCATAGCACAGCGCCAGCGCCAGCACGTACAGGTGCGTATAGCTTCCGTTTTCGCGCATATTGCTCCAGCCAAAGGCCAGCGAGCAGACAATGGCGCTGAGGATAAACATGATGCCGCCCATGGTGGGGGTACCGGCCTTGGTGTTGTGCCAGCTGGGGCCGACCTCACGGATGGACTGCCCCGCCTTCAGCGCGCGCAGCATGGGAATGACAAATCTGCCAAGCAGCAGCGTCAGCAAAAAGGATACGACCGCGCAGATCGGCGCGAGCAAATAATTCAGATCCATAGCGGATTTCCTCCGGTGTTCTTTTTATACTGACGTTCCGATAAAACGCTGCGTTCACGGCGGCGTTTCAAACGTCCTTGTGCACCTGCACACGTCTATTGTAACGCACGTGTCAATGCACCGTTTATTTCTCTTCCTCGTCCAAAAACAGATGCAGCGCACGCTCCATCCGCATGCCGCGGCTGCCCTTGAACAGCAGCACATCGCCCTCGCTCACGCGCGTTTTCAGCACGTGCGCCAGATCCTGATGTGTGTCAAAGTGCTCGGCATTTTTTGCCGGCATGCCGCCGGTGATGGCGCCCGTGACCATGCGCACCGAGTTTGTGCCATAGGTCAGGAGCATGTCGGCCTTCTGCGCAACCAGACGGCCAATGCGATAGTGCTCGGCGCTTGAGCGGTTGCCAAGCTCCAGCATGTCGCCCAGCACCGCAATGCGGCGGCCGCTTGCTTTATAGCTCTCCAGCACATTCAGCGCAGCCTCGGTCGATTCCGGCCCTGCATTGTAGCAGTCCTCAATGATCGTCACGCCGTTTCTGGCATAGATGCGCTGGCGCATACCGGTGTTGCGGAAGCCGCTCATGGCGGTCTGAATTTTCTCCGGCGATACGCCCATCAAAAGCGCCGTTGCCGTGGCGCAAAGCGCGTTATAGACGCTGTGGCGGCCAATGACCGGCACGAACAGCTCAAACTGGTGGCCAAGTCCCGCAACCTGAAAGCGCATACCGTCCTCCAGCTCGACGATCTCAGAGGCGACCACGTCGGCCAGCTTGTTCTCAATGCCGAAATAATATTTCTTGTGGCCGCCGTCGTCGCGGACGTTCCACAAAAGCGGCTCGTCGCCGTTAAATACGCCGATGCCCTTCTCGGGCAGTCCGCGCAGAATCTCAAGCTTTGCCTGTAAAATGCCCTCGCGCGTGCCAAGATGCTCAATGTGCATCGTGCCGATGTTGGTGATGACGGCGATATCCGGCCGCGCGATGGAGGTCAGATACGACATTTCGCCAAAGTGGTTCATGCCCATCTCCAAAACGGCGGCCTGCGTGTCTGCCGGCATATCCAGAATGGTCATCGGCAGACCAAGATCGTTGTTGTGGTTGGCCTCACTTCTTGCGGTGTGAAACGCCGTGGAAAGGATGCAGGCAAGCATTTCCTTGGTGGTCGTCTTTCCAACGCTTCCGGTAATACCCACCACGCGCAGCTTGTTTGCCTGCCGATAGCCTGCGGCAATCGCGCCAAAGCCCTTCACCGTATCCGCAACGCGCAGACAGGGAATGGACGCCGTAACGTCCTTACTGACCAGCGCCGCCACTGCGCCGCGCGCGGCCGCGTCCTCAATATGCTCATGACCGTCTGTCCGTTCGCCGCAGATCGCGACGAAGACGTTGCCCGCCGTGATCTGCCGCGAGTCAAAGCGCACACCGCTGACAGGCGTATCTGCGACAGCCGCATCGACCGCCGCGCCGCACCAGGCGGCAATTTGTCCCAAAGTCACTTTTTTCATATTCCGCTCTCCAAATATGAGGCAACGACCTCTCGTTCATCCAGATGCCGTTTTTCGTGTCCGATCTCCTGATACGTTTCGTGTCCCTTGCCGCACAGGACGATGATATCATCCTGCTTCGCATGCTCCATTGCCCAGCCGATGGCCTTGACGCGGTTTTCTATGACTGTATACCGTCCCTCCGCGCCGTCCATTCCGGCCACGATCTGCGCAAGAATCGCATCGGGGTCTTCCGTTCTGGGATTGTCCGACGTGACCACGCAATAGTCTGCCAGCTCCGCTGCGATTTTTCCCATGATGGGGCGCTTAAACGGGTCGCGGTCGCCGCCGCAGCCAAAGACTGCGATCACGCGTCCCTTACAGAAGCCGCGCACCGTTTTCAGCACATTTTCCAGACTGTCCGGCGTGTGCGCATAATCGATCAGAATGGTGTAGGGTCTGTCCGGCGTCGGTACGACCTCTACCCTGCCCTTGACACCGGCTGCCTGACGCAGCGCATCCGTGATGGCGTGCAGCGGAATGCCCAGCTCCAGCGCCGCCTGTATGACCGCCAGCGCGTTATACACGCTGAACGCGCCCGGGATGTGCAGCTCGGCGCGGCTGATGTCGTTTCCGGTGACAACATCGGTCTCCACACGGTCAGACTTCATGCGGATATTTTTTGCCACAAGGTTTGCGGCGTTATCCTTGACGGAATAGGTCGTGATGCGGCACGCTGCCTGACGGCGGATGCGCTCATAATACAGATCGTCCAGATTCAAAACGCCGGTTTCGCACTGCCGGAACAGCATTGCCTTTGCATCGCAATAGTCCGTCATGCTCTTGTGGAAATCCAGATGATCCTCGGTCAGATTGGTGAAGATCCCGATTCGGAACGGGATGCCGTCTGTCCGGTGCAGCGCCAGCGCATGGGAGGAAACCTCCATAATGACGTGCGTGCAGCCCGCCGCATACATCCGCGCAAACAGCGCCTGCAGCTCAAAGCTTTCCGGTGTGGTGCGCTCGGTTGGGACGACCTCGTCCCCGATCATATTCTGAATGGTGCCGATCAGGCCGACCTTTGCCCCAAGCGTCTGCTCAAGGACGGTTTTCAGCAGATACGTGATCGTCGTCTTGCCGTTGGTGCCGGTCACGCCGATCATGGTCATCTTTTCAGCCGGACGGCCAAACCAGTTTGCGCCGATCGCGGCCAGCGCCGCGCGCGTGGATTCCACGCGGACATAGGGAATATCCCGCTCAGGCCGGCGCTCACATACGACCACCGACGCGCCCTTATCCACCGCCATGGGGATAAAGCGGTGTCCGTCAGCGGCGTAGCCCGTGATGGCAAGGAACAGGTCGCCCGCCTTTGTGCTCCGTGAGTCATAGCTGATGCCGCTGGGCTCCATATCCATCGGCGCATTTGTCTCCAGTATCGTAACGCCGTCAAGCAGTTTTCCAAGCTCCATTTCGTACCGTCCTTTCCTTTGTCATAAGACGTATCCTCTGACGCACTAGTCGTTCAGAGCGGTGTGATCTGTAAATTCTACCGTTATTGTAGTACCTCTGTCAACCATGGTACCCGCCTCGGTGTCCTGATAGGTCACGCTGACCCAGTTTTCACTGATATCGGTGCCCTTTGCCTGTACGTATACACCGGCCTGATTGGCAAGCCAGTTGACATCTGCCACGCCATAGCCGACGAAATCGGGAACCTCGACCTTTTCGGTCGATTTTTCTGCGTCAAAGTACAAGATGACCTCAGACTGTCCCGGGAGCAGCGCGCCCGCAGCCGGAATCTGGTCGGTGACGACCGCGCCGCTGCCGATGGTGCGGTAGGTAAGCGTGCAGGCGCTGAGCGCTGCGGCTGCCTCCTGCTCGGTCATGCCGGTAAGCTCGGGCATGGTGACGTTTACGCCGTGGATGTCCTCGGCGCTGTAATCCGGCTCAACACCCAGATACGGCAGGATATCCAGAAAAATATCGCGCACCGTGGGCGCGGCCATCAGGCCGCCGGAGATATAATAGCCGCTTGGCGTATAGCTGGTTCCCTCGACGTACTCGGGCGTATCCAGCGCCACAAGCACCACATACTGCGGGTCGTCGATCGGCGCAACACCGACGAACGAGACGATCTTATCCTCAACCGGATTGCCGTCCTCATCAAACACGTCGATTTTTTCCGACGTACCGGTCTTGCCGCCCACGCGGTAGCCCGGGGTGCGTGCGCCCTTGGCCGTACCCTCGGTGACGACCATTTCCAGAAGCTCACGCATGGTGGCCGAGGTGCTTTCGCTGACCGCCTGACGCAAAACCGTGCGGCCGTTCTGCTGTACCACGTTTCCGTCAGCGTCCAGAATCTGACTGACGATATACGGCTCCAGCACATACCCGCCGTTGACAACCGCCGCGATGGCGCGCACCTGCTGCATCGGCGTAACACGGAAGGTCTGGCCGAAGGAGCCGGAAATCAGATAGGAATTACCGTTTTTCAGCTGGTCAAGCGAGAAGAAATAGCCGCTCGCCTCGCCCGGCAGATCAACGCCCGTGCGCTCAAGCAAGCCGAATGCCTCGGCATAGTCATAGTAGTTCTCCGCGCCAAGCCGCAGACCGATGTGACCAAAGGCGGGGTTACAGGAGTTTTCCAGCGCCTGCGCCGTTGTCTCGACGCCGTGGCCGCCCGCCTTCCAGCAGTCCACGATCTGATCACGTCCCGTAAATTCCTCGTGACCCGAGCAGAAGAACGTATCGTTCAGCGTGACCGCGCCGCTGTCCAGCGCCGAGGCCAGCGTGATGACCTTAAACGTCGAGCCGGGCTCATAGCCGTCAGACACACAGCGGTTGCGCCACTGCTTCAGCCGCGCAGCGGCGACATGCTGGTCGTATGTCGCGCGCGCCTGTGTATACGCCTCCGAGCCCTTGTCATAGCGCTGCAGCGCCTGATACTCCTCCTCCAGTGCCTGATCCGTACCCTCGTCATAGATTTCCAGATAGCTGTTGGGGTCATAGCTGCCCAGCGTCGCCATGGCAACGATCTCGCCGGTATTGACGTTCATCACGATTCCAAACGCACCGTTCTGGATGTCATAGCGTTCAACCGCCGCCTCAAGATTCTTTTCCAGCAGCTGCTGCACCGTCGTGTCCACCGTCAGCACCAGACTGTCGCCGTTTGACGCGTCGTAGTATTTTTCATAGGTATACAGCATCTCTGAGCCGTAGTTTCCCTTGGTCGTCACGACCTTTCCCGCCGTACCCTCCAGATAGGAATTATAGTAGGCCTCAATGCCCTCGGTGCCGACGTTGTCGTTGCTGACAAAGCCGAGAAACTGCGCGCCCAGCGAGGAAAACGGATACACGCGCTTCGCATCCGTCTCAAGATACACGCCGGTGATCTCGTTGTCGTTGATAAACTGCCGCACCATGTCAGCAAGACTCTCGTCGATCTTGCGCCGGATGACCTTATAGCGATAGGCCGTGTCGGCCGCCTGCTCGCGGATAAACTCGGGCGTGACGTCCAGCAGCTCAGACAGTCCCGCAGCAATTTTACTCAGCAGCTCGCTGTTTTCCGGTTTTTCCATCGCCTTTGCGATCTCATTCGGGTCGATGAACACCGTTTCCACCGTAGTCGAGGAGGCCATCACGTTCATATTCCGGTCATAGACCAGTCCGCGCGAGGCCGTCAGCGGCGTATAGCGCGTCTGGTTATTGATGGCCATCGCCTCATAGTAATCATGCTGCGTGATCATCAGATTGTACAGCGTCACGATCAGCGGAATAAATGCCACAATCCCGCACAGCACCATCAAAACCAGCGTCCGCCGCAAAATGGTGCGGTTGGCGCGCTGTGACTGCTGCGCGGAGGTGGGTTTGGGTTTATGTCTGCCGTCCTCTGGACGGATTACTTTCCATGCCATTGACTGTACCTTTCCATCCATACTGTCAAAACAAGGGCGGTTCCTATTCGATCAACCGCCCTTGCCAAAGCTTTATTCCTGCGGCCTGTCTGATAGCAGCTTATGCCGCACCCTTCCGCAGATATGCAATGAGGCCGGAAATCTGTTCTTCCACAGCGCTCACGATCTCTCCGATCACGTTTGTCTTTTCTTCCTGATAAATCTCTGCCCTGTCGCTCCCTGTCAGATTGACATACACAATCTGATCGTCCTTGGGCTCGCGCAGGCCAAGCTCCTCGGCGCGCAGCGCAATTGCGTGCAGGTCGATCTTCGCGTCAAATCTGGCCTGCAGCTGAATCTGCTCCTGTCTCAGCGCGCTCAGCTCACGCTGCAGCTCGCTGACCTCGCTGCTTGCCTCAAACAGCTGGACATAGCCGAATACCACCAGCACCAGCATACACGCAACAACCACCATGCCCAATAGTGTAAACGGTGCAACAGCCGTTTTGGCGCGGACACGCGGACGCCGTTCGGGAATCGGCTGCTCCTGCGGCAGATGGCGCCGCTGGGGCTGCGGCTGCGGAAGCTCACGTGCCGCATTGGAATAATTCCTGCCGGAGTAAACGTCATAGGCAGCCGCGCCGTTATAGTATCTTCTCTCGTCTGCCATCTATCGTTCACTCCTTTCCGGAAGCATTCAAAATCGTTTACAGCTTTTCCGCCACGCGGAGCTTTGCGCTCCTTGCGCGGGGGTTTTCCTCCAGCTCCTGCGGACTGGGCAGGATGGGCTTGCGGCTGATCAGCCGCACCTGCGGCGTTCTGCCGCACACACAGACCGGAAAGCCCGGCGGGCAGATACAGCCCTTTGCGGCCTCGGCCATTGCATTTTTCACAATGCGATCCTCCAGCGACTGGAACGTGATGACCGCAAGCCGGCCGCCCGGCTTTAAGTGGGAGATGGCCGTGCGCATCATCTGACTGACGGCGCTCAGCTCATCGTTGACGGCGATGCGGATAGCCTGAAAGCTCCGCTTGGCCGGATGCTGCTTCTCGCGCAGCGCCTGCGGCGGCATCGCACCTTTGATCACACGGACAAGCTCCTGTGTGGTGTCGATGGGATGGTCGCTGCGCACC
>CAZPYW010000034.1:0-6129 GCA_964590095.1 uncultured Oscillospiraceae bacterium
ACTTTTTCTGGAGCAGCAGAAAAAGTATGCCTGCGGAGCAAGGGCAAATGCAAATCTGCAAAAGAGCATCTCTCCAACGTGAAACGTTGAAACAGGGGGTAGGGTGGGACACATGGGTCCCGCCCTACAAACAATCCCTCAGTCAGCCTTACGGCTGACAGCTCCCTTTACACAAGGGAGCCGCCGCACGCGCCGCGTGCGTTTTTGCCCTGTGGGCGCAAAAGTGCCGCACCATCGGTGCGGCAGCTTTTAAGGCGTATCCATGCTGGGGATCAGGATGTTATCCGTTCCGTGTGCCTCAAACTCGGCAATATAATCATCCATGCGGGAAACCAGCTCTTCATAGTTTTCCGGCGTGACCGGCTGATAGTCCATATCCCTGCGCGCCAGTTCCTCGGCAAGGATCTCGTAAAACACGGTATCCTCATAATCCATGATCGCCTCATGAATTCCGCCGTCAGAGAACGCCTTTGAGGGAACATCCGCGCCCTCCCATTTTTCAACCAGCGTTGGCATCCCCGCCTCGCGGCAAAGGGCGAACAGCTTGGATTCCAGATCGTCGTAATCTGCAAAGCGGTCGTCGCCGCGCGTGGAATTGAGAATCCAGTTTCCGATGTAGACCATGTCCAGAAGCCGCCGGAATTCCTTTTTTGTCAGATCGATATGCATACCATCAGCCTCCTCTCGGTACATTATATACAGTCCGGCTCGTTTTTTCCACTGTTAAAATCACAGAATTCTGGAAATTAGTACTTGAGTTCTGCGTGATTTTAGCATATCATAAGGTAATGATCTATGCGCATCGATATTTACTCCGGCGCTCGCTCAGCCGGACAGGGAGAAAAGAGGATTATATCTTGAAGAAACTCAGCGTTTGCATTCTGTTTGGCGGCATTTCGCCCGAGCACGAGGTCTCGCTCCGCTCGGCCGAGTCGGTGCTGAACAACATTGACCATGAAAAATACAATGTCTTTCCCGTCGGCATCACCAAGGACGGCGACTGGATTTTGTTCGGCGGAACCGATTACTCCATGCTTCCCGCCGGAACGTGGCAGAACTGCGAGGAAAACCGCCGTGCCGCGCTCTCACCCGTCCATGGCCAGGGACTGTTGAGCTTTGAAAATGACTGCGTCGTGCGTGAGCGCATCGATGTGGCGTTCCCCATCATCCACGGCGCGACCGGCGAGGATGGCGCGATTCAGGGACTGCTGCAAATTGCCGGTATTCCCTATGTCGGCCCGCAGGTGGCGGCTTCTGCAACCTGCATGGATAAATCCATTACCAAGCTGATTGCAGATCACGCCGGCGTGCAGCAGGCTGCGTGGCAGCTCGTCACGCGCAGCGCGTTCGCGCGCGACAGTGAGGCTGTCCTTTCCAGCGTTGAGGCGCGTTTTGCCTATCCCGTTTTCGTCAAGCCCGCCGGAACCGGTTCGTCCGTGGGTGTCTCGCGCGCAGCCGACCGTGAGGCGCTGCGTGAGGCGCTGACGCTGGCGCTGAGCTTTGACAGCAAGGTGCTGGTCGAGGAATATATTCAGGGACAGGAGGTCGAGGTCGCCGTTCTTGGCAACGACAGCCCCTTTGCCTCCATCTGCGGCGAGATTGACTCGGGCGCGGGCTTCTATGATTATGAGGCAAAATATATCAACAATAATTCCTCGCTCTATATCCCTGCGCGCCTGGATGAGCAGACGGCTGAAAACGTCCGCGATCTGGCAGTGCGCGTCTTTATGGCGATGGGCTGCCGCGGCCTGTCGCGCGTTGACTTCTTTGTAAAGCCCGACGGACAGATCATCTTCAATGAGATCAACACCATGCCCGGCTTTACCTCGATCTCGATGTACCCCAAGCTGTTTGAGGCAAGCGGCATTCCCTACAGTGAGCTGATCGACAACCTGATTGCGCTGGCGCTGGAAGCATAAGATGGAAATTCCCGTTATCATTACCATATCCGGCACGCAGCATGTGCCGGGAGAGCGGCCTGAGACCATCGAGCTGGTCACGCACGGCGCATACAGCTATGAGCCGTCATATATCGTGCTGCGCTATGCCGAAAGCGAGCTGACCGGCCTGCAGGGCGTTATGACTTCATTTACCATCGAGCAGGATTGCGTCCTGCTGCGCAGAACCGGTGCGCTCAACTCGGAAATGCGCTTTTGCATCGGTGAGCCGCACGACTCTCTGTATGACATGGGCTTTGGCGGCCTGTTTATCCGTGTCTGCGCCACGAAGATCACATCGCTGCTCAATGAAAAGGGCGGTATTCTGGATTTGGAATACGCGCTTGAGATCGAGGGAACGAGCTGCGGAACGAATACGTATCACATCACGGTGCGCCCCACCTGAGTGACTGAAAAGTCCGAAGCGATTCGGACTTTTCCTGTATGGAGCAATCAAAAATTTACATAAAGGAGAATCGATCATGAAACAGCCGCATATCGCATTGGAAGAAGATCTCGGCATTTCCTATGCCATCCTCCCGGGTGACCCCGCCCGTCTTGACCGCATCGCGCCGTTTTTACAGGACGTGCAGGAGCTTGCCTTTAACCGTGAGTTCCGCAGTCTGTGCGGCACGTATCAGGGTGTACGCGTGCTGGCCATCTCCACCGGCATCGGCGGAAGCTCGGCCTCCATCGCGGTGGAAGAGCTTCACAACATCGGCGTGACTGCCGCCATCCGCATCGGCTCGTGCGGCGCGCTGCAGCAGGGGATTGCGCTGGGTGACCTGATTCTGGCCGAGGGCGCCATCCGCGACGACGGCGCGTCCAGGGCGTATGTTGACGTGCGGTTTCCGGCTGCGCCGGATCACACGCTGCTGCAGCTGTGTCTTGAAAGCGCGGCTGCGCTGGGCTGCCGGACGCATGTTGGCGTTGTCCACAGCCATGAGAGCTTCTATCATGAGGAAAATGAGCAGGAGAGCGCCTACTGGTCGAAAAAGGGCGCGCTGGGCGCAGATATGGAGACAGCGGCGCTGTTTACCGTTGGCCGTCTGCGCGGGATGAGGACTGCCTCGATTCTGAACAATGTGGTTGTCTGGGGCGCTGACACCGCCGACGCCATCGGCGGCTATGTGGACGGCGAGAGTCTGACGGCGAAGGGCGAGCGCGACGAAATCCAGACGGCGCTTGAGGCCTTTGTCCGGCTGGACAGACTGCAAAACGGAGGCGTGGAGAGATGAAAAAAGCGTTGATCGTAGACTGCTGCATCCGTGGCGGCGCGTCGCGGACAAAGCGCCTGCTTGAGGCATTTCGCGCAGCACTGCCGGAGACATACACGCAGGAATATCTGAATCTGGAGGCTGAGCAGCTGCGCTATTTTACAGAGGCGTATCTGGATGAGCGGCAGATGCTTCTGGAGCAGGATGCGCTGACGCATCCGCGCTTTCGCTATGCGCACCAGTTTGCCGAGGCCGATCTGATCGTAATCGCTGCGCCGTTCTGGGATTTGAGCTTTCCGGCGCTCCTCAAGGTCTATATTGAGCAGGTCTCACTTGACGGCATCACCTTTACGACGGCGACCGGCGCACTGACCGGAAGCTGCCGCGCGTCGCACATGGTCTTCCTGACCACGCGCGGCGGGTTCTACACCGGCGATGCACAGGAGATGGGCAGCCGTTATCTCGATGCGCTGCACACGTTTTTCGGAATCGGTGCATACACCTGCATCGCTGCCGACGGCATGGATGTGCAGGGCTTTGACAGTGCCGGTGCGCTTGCGCGCGCCATGGATGAGGCCGCCGCGCTGGCGGCGTCGCTGTAAAGGGTGCGCGGCATGATCTATACCGTAACAACAAACCCGAATATCGATTATTACATGACGCTTGGCGCGCCGCTTGCGGTCGGTGCGATCAACCGCGCCGCATCAGAGGCCTGCTGCGCAGGCGGCAAGGGGATAAACGTGTCCATAATGCTCTCGCGCCTTGGCGTTTCTAACCGCGTGCTCGGCTTTACGGCGGGACACGTGGGTGATATGCTGGAGCGTATGCTTGCGCAGGAGGGCTGTGTGTGTGATTTTGTCCGTCTTTCACGCGGCGAAACGCGCATCAATGTCAAGCTGACCGGCACATGCGAAACGGCCATCAACGGCAAAGGCCCCACGCCTGAGCCGCATGACGCAGATGCACTTCTGCGGCGGCTGGACGCGCTTTCCAAAGCGGATACGCTGGTACTCAGCGGCAATATCCAGTCCGGCGCGGCAGACCTGTTTGAGCGGCTGATGCAGCGCGCAGCCGACGCAGGCGCGGCGCTGGTTGTGGATACCGAGGGCGCTGCGCTCACGGCCGCGCTGCGCTACAGACCGCTCCTGGTAAAGCCCAACCGTGAGGAGCTTGCGGCGCTTTGCGGTAAGCCTCTTGATACGCTGGACGCTGTACAGGAGGCTGCGCGTGAGCTACAGCGCTGCGGCGCGCAGAATGTACTGGTGTCGATGGGCGCAGACGGCGCGCTGCTCCTTGGCAGTGACGGCATCTGCCGCAGGGCATGGACAGACGCACAGGGGTGCGTTGTCTCCACCGTCGGTGCGGGCGACAGCATGGTCGCGGGCTTTCTGGCCGGACTTTCCGGCGGCCTGGATGAGGCGCTCAGACTTGGCACAGCTGCCGGTACGGCAACGGCCTTTGCGCCGGTGCTGGCCGCGCGGACAGAGGTTCTGCGGCTTCGTGCGTGTGTCTGCACGGAACATTTTTGAGCACGAAAAACAAGTGCATTGACAGAATACAGATAGAAATGGGAGGAAGCGCAAATGCTTTGTATCAAAAACGGACGAATCCATGACGCCATCCACCGCGAGGCGTATACCGCCGACATCCTGATCGAAAACGGCAAGATCGTGCAGATCGGTCAGTCACTGTGCGCAGATGAAGTTATTGACGCGGCAGGACTGGACATTTACCCGGGCTTTATCGATGCGCACAGCCACATTGGTCTGGACGGCTATGGCGAGCCGGGCGTGGACTATAACGAGATGAACGACATCTGCTGTCCGCAGCTGCGCGCCATCGACGGCATTGACCCGATGGATCAGAGCTTTGTCTATGCGCGCAATGCCGGTGTGACCTGCGTCTGTACCGGCCCGGGCAGTGCAAATGTGCTGGGCGGCACCTTTACGGCCATCAAGACGGCCGGACGGCGCGTGGACGATATGATCGTGAAAAAGGAAGTTGCCATGAAGTGCGCCTTTGGCGAGAATCCCAAGCGCTGCTACAACAATAAGTGCGACTCCACGCGCATGAGTACGGCCGCCATTTTGCGCGAGGCTCTGATGAAGGCACGGCTGTATCTGCGCAAAAAGGACGCGGCAGGGGATGACCTGTCCAAGCTCCCGCCGTTTGACATGAAGATGGAGGCGCTGATTCCGGTGCTGCGCGGTGAGATCCCGCTCAAGGCACACGCGCACCGCGCGGATGATATCTTTACCGCCATCCGGATTGCAAATGAATTTGGCGTGCGCCTGACGCTTGAGCACACGACCGAGGGACATCTGATTGCAGATGAGCTGTCGAAGACCGGCCTTTGCATGGCGGTTGGCCCGTCGCTTGGCCACGCGACCAAGGTTGAGCTGCGCAACAAGTCGTGGCAGACGCCTGCCGTCCTGAGTAAGGCTGGCTGTCATGTGTCGATCATCACCGACTGCACCGTTATCCCGCAGCAGTATCTGCCGCTGTGCGCCGGAATGGCAATCAAGGCCGGCATGGACGAGTTTGAGGCGCTGAAGGCCATCACGATTAATCCCGCCGAGCATATCGGCATTGCAGACCGCGTTGGTTCGCTGGAAGCCGGTAAGGACGCAGATCTGGTGTTGGTGGACGGCTCGCCGTTTGAGGTCTCGACCACGGTTCACCGCGTCCTGATCGACGGCAAAACGATTTTTGCGCTTTGATTCATGCAAATGTAAAACGGCTTCCCGTATCAGGGAAGCCGTTTTTCGTGCATCAAAGGTATTCCGGACAAGCGTTCAAACGCGAAGCATTTATACTGGGTTTGCGTTTGATTTGCTATCTCATTTCCGCAATGTCAGCAAACCGGCGCAGGGCGAGACGGGCTGAAATTGCAGCGCAGGGAGCGCCTGATGCAGCTCGTCATAGACAAAATAGATCTCATCCGCATCCCATTCATCACCAGCCTGTGCGCGGCA
>CAZPYW010000034.1:6229-12421 GCA_964590095.1 uncultured Oscillospiraceae bacterium
GTCAGCGTTGCCGTTCCAAAGCCGATATCCAGGACGGATTTTGCACCGCTTGAAAGGATTTCGTTGTAGATCTGTCCAAGCAGCGCGCGATATCCGGCAAAGGGATACGTTCCGTTTTCATCGGACAGGCCGACGCTTTTGTCATAGCCATCTGCCCAGAGGTCAAAGCCTGTGTTGTTCAGCATGGTCTAGCTCTCCGCTTGCGCCTCGTGCGCAGCTGCGCCGCGCAAAGCGGCGTTGCGCTCCTCACAGAGGTGTTCGTGCAGCTCAAGCATGTTCCAGCCCTGATTCTGTGCAGTCAGCACACACTTGAGCGGAACAGAGATCGACATGGCGCGCAGCTGCTGTAAAAACGCGGTGAACAGCGACTGCGGAAAGTGCGCCAGCACCAGCAGCTCATCGGAAAAGCCCGCGCCGTCGTACATGCTCTCAAAGCTGCCGCAGTCACCGGTAAAGCTCCCGACAGGGTTCAGATACTCCCATTTTTCCACCGCGCGCACGCGGATGCCCATGCGAACTGCGGCGGCGCGGAGCTTTGCCGCGCGCTTTGCGCCGACGTTACAGATCAGCAGAATCGGTTTTGCCATCATGTCCTCCCGCCGTATGTGGTGCGCTGCGGCTCGTGCAAAAAGCCCAGCCAGACGATCATTGCCGTGATCACCCAGAAATAGACCATCATATACGGCTCTTCAAAGATATTTTCAAAGTAACAGTGTACCAGCACGCCCGCAAGCCCCGAGAACATACCGGCGCAGAGGGGGTACGCACTGTTGTGCATCGTCTGCCCCTGTGGGCGGGTGCGGAACAGCGCACGCGCGCATGTCCATGCCCAGCAAACGAGCATCAGGATAAATGCCGTCAGACCGACATAGCCCAGCTCGACCAGAATCTTCATGTAGTAGTTGTCCATGTAGAAGTAGTCGACCCAGTCGAGCACCTGATTCTGCATGGCAACTGCGCCGCCAAACATACCAAGCCCCACACCCAGCAGGGGATTGTTCTTTTGCAGCAGCTCCATGCCAAAGACCCAGCGCTCACCGCGGCCGCCGTTGGTGTTGGCGGCAATAAATTCATCGGTAAACAAAAACCCGATGCGCGTGCGGACAAAGGGGACAAGCACCAGACACGCCCCGCCAAGGAGCACCAGCCATACAAGCCGCCGGTCAACCAGCGCGATAAACAGCACGATGGTCACGGCCACGGCCACCCACGCGCCGCGCGACATGGTGAACAGGCATGCAATGCACATGCAGAGCGCGGCAAACCACGCCAGCGCCTGAAGCGGCTTGCGGTCGGTGTAATAGGCCAGCGCGACCGCCATGGGGATAAACATGACCATGTAGTCGCCCATGATATTGGGACTGCCAAAAATCGAATAGACGCGTGTGCGGACGGCAGTTTCAGCCGCCGCGACCCAGCTGGCCGGCATGGGGACACCGGCAATATACTGATAGATACCGTGCAGCGAGATGGCTAACGCCGCTGCAACCAGCGTCAGATACAGCGTCATGACATCGCGTCTGTCGCGCAGCAGCCGCGTGAGGATAAAGAACCACAGCAGATACTGCACCGTGGCGCGGTAGCCGCTGATCTGGATGGAAAAGTACGGCGAAACGACGCACATCAGCACAAGGCCGGTTACAAGAAAGACACAGACCGGCAGATCAATCGGATTCGTCCGCGCACGAAGCGCGCGCACGCGATCCATCCGCTGCCACCAGAGCCAGAGAAGCGCCAGCAGCATCAGTGCCTCATCCCAGACCGAGGCAACGGCGCTGACGGCCAGGACATCGCGCAGCAGATAGTCCAGCAGTGCATACACGCCCAGCGCAAACAGGAGCATCGACGTCAGTCCGCCGGAAAACAGCCAGCCCAGACACCGGCTCTCACGGCCGCAGCGCACGATGGCGCCATACAGCCGCCCTGGGATGGAATGCGGCCACGCGGACTTGAGACCGTGGCGCTGCGCCAGCCGGATATTGAGCCGTGACAGGCGCGCAGTTGTGCCGGAGCAGGCCGTGGGCTTTGGCTCGGCTGCAAGATGGCGGCACAGCCACGCGCACAGCGCGCTCCCGCGCCACCACCGGCCAAGCGTCCGAAACAGCACACATGAGCGTCCCAGCGCGCAGAGCCACGACGCCGCCGCCGTGCAGATATGCCAGAAAACGCTTCCGGCAAGGAGGTTATCCATTTTCGACCTCCAGATCGCAGATCACACCGGCAAGCTCAAAATACGGTGTCTTGACGTTGTATTCATAGCCGACACGAATCTCCTGGCTTGAGACCTTATAGACATTGTTTGCGGTTGTCGCCGTTGCGCGGATGGTCAGATACAGCGCCTGATGGCCGTCCCTGTCCGCGCTGTCCATCGGGATGCTTTCACAGCTGATGATCTCAGCGTCCAGGAATTTTGCGTTGTTTAAGATCGCCTCACCGACCTGCGTGCCAGCAAAATCGGCAATGTCCTTTGGCGTGTCTTCGCACAAAACGGTATAGGTGACGTGCAGGGGCGGGGACTGGACGGCCTCGGCGGCCTTCTGTCCGACTGTCTTCCAGACGACAGCTGCCAGCACGGCAAGGATGAGTATGATCACAAGCAGATCGATCAGATTGAGCTTTCCAAACAGTCTGCCTTTTTCGTCTATCAGTTTCATAAACGCCTCCATGGTAATAGGAATTGATTCCGGCGCAGAAATATACTATAATGCAAGCATGTGGTATCCTGATGACCGGATATTGTCTATCTATTTTAGCGGATACGCGGGCAAGAAACAAGCCTGATTTCTGATTTTGGGTGATTTATATGAAGATTCTGCATCTGATCTCCGGCGGCGACGTGGGCGGGGCAAAAACACACGTCCTCTCTCTGCTGCAGGGACTGGGAAAAACACAGACGGTACGTCTGGTCTGCTTTACCGACGGCGCGTTTGCCGAGGACGCGCGCAAAATGGGCATCGATACGCTGGTACTCAGCTGCGGCGTGCGCCGCGCGGTTCACACGCTTGCGCAGATGATTGAGCGCGAGGGCTTTGAGATCGTCCACTGCCACGGCTCACGCGCCAACATGACCGGTGCGATTCTCAAGACCACGATCCACGTTCCCATCGTAACGACTGTCCACTCGGACTATCGGCTGGACTATCTGGGCAGACCGCTGCGCCGTGTCACCTATGGGACGATCAATGCGCTCTCGCTGCGGCGGTTTGACTATCACATCGGCGTGTCTGACGCGGTGGCACAGATGCTGATCGCACGCGGCTTTGACCCGCAGACCATGTTTTCGATCTACAACGGCATTGACTTTACGCCCATCACGCCGAAGCTGACGCGCGAGGCATATTTACAGTCGGTCGGGCTGGAAGCGGATGAGAATAGCGTCATCTTCGGCATTGCGGCGCGGCTTGATCCGGTCAAGGACATTGCTACGCTTATCCGCGCATTTTCCATTGCCTGCAAGCAGGATGAGCATATCCGGCTTCTGATCGCGGGTGATGGCGAGCAGCGTGCCGAGCTTGCGGCGCTGGCCGCGGAATGCTGCCCCGCAGGGCGCGTGGCCTTTGCTGGCTGGGTGTCGGACATGGACAGCTTTTACGGCGCGATCGACGTCAATACGCTGACCTCGCTTTCCGAAACGTTCCCCTATGCGCTGACCGAGGGGGCGCGGATGCACTGCGCCACCATTGCCTCCAACGTCGGCGGCGTGCCGTATCTGATCGAGAACGGCGTGACGGGGCTTTTATTTGAGCCGCGCGATGCGCAGACGCTGGCCGCGCACATGGTGCAGCTGGCGCAGAATGCGGCGCTGCGGCAGCAGCTGGCCGAGAGCCTCCATGCGCGCGCCTCTGAAAGGTTTTCAATCGACGCGACGATCTCGCAGCAGACCGAAATCTACCGCACCATCCTCCGGCGTGAGCATGCGGCAAAGAAAAAGCGCAGCGGCGTTTTGATCTGCGGCGCTTACGGCAAGGGAAACGCCGGTGACGACGCGATTTTGAAGGCGATTTTGCGCCAGATGAAGAATATTGACTGTGATATGCCGCTTTATGTCTTGTCGCATGACCCCATGCAGACGCGGCTGCGGTATCACGTCGGTGCGGTGCACGTGTTTAATCCGTTTTCGTTCCTGCCGGTCATGCTGCGCACCAGATTGTACATTTCCGGCGGCGGAAGTCTGATTCAGAACCAGACCAGCAACCGCTCACTGTACTATTATCTCATCAGCATCTGGCTGGCCAGACATACGGGCAACCGCGTTTTGATGTACGGCTGCGGCATTGGTCCTGTAAACGGCGAAAAAAACCGCCGCTTTGCGGCAAAGATCATCAATCGCTGTGTGGATGCCATCACGCTGCGCGAGGACCTCTCGGCCGAGGAGCTGCGCCTGATGGGCGTAACGCGGCCGGATGTGCATGTTACGGCAGACCCTGCGCTGCTTCTTACGCCGGACGAGCCGCTTGCAGTGGACAGCTTTTTGCAGCTCAGCGGCCTTTCGCCGGAGGGACAGTATGCACTGTTTGTTCTGCGTCCGTGGCCTGGCTTTGCGGAAAAGAAGCAGGCATTTGTCGATACCGTAAATTATGTCAACCAGACCTATGGCCTCACACCGGTCTTTTTTGCCTTAGAGCCCAATCGGGACGTTGCGCCCTGTCAGCAGGTTGCATCTGCAATCAGCTGCAAGAGTACGCTGATCGTTGCGCCGCAGGATGAAAAGCTCATCATTGGCATGATGAAGAAAATGCGCGTGGTCGTGTCCATGCGGCTGCATACGCTGATCTTTGCCTCAAGCGTCGGCGCGCCGCTGGTCGCCGTGTCGTATGACCCGAAGGTCACGGGCTTTATGCACTACATTGGACAAAAGCACTGCATCGCGTTTGAGGATGTGACAGCAGGGGAGCTTTGCGCGCTGACCGATGCGGCGCTGGGCGAAAAGGAAGCCTACAGCGTGGAACGGCTGCGCAGCCTTGCGCAGGAAAATGAGGCGGTTGCGCGCGCACTTCTGGAGGAGCACACATGAAACAGATCGTTTGTCTTGCCACCTCGCCGTGGTATCCCATCCCCACCCGCAAGCAGCAGGTGATGAGCCGCATTTCGGACGCAGAGATCTTATACTTTGACCCCTCGGTCAGCCTGCTTGCCCCGCTCAGAGATAAAAACGCGCGTCCGCAGCTGCGCGCATACAAAAATGCGGGTGTGAAGCCGCAGGAGAACATTACGGTTTACAGTCTGCCGCCGGTGCTGCCGTTTTTCAACAAATTCCGCTGGATTAACCGCCTCAATCAGCTTCGTGTTGCGCGCTTTATTCGCCGGAAAATGCAGGAACACGGCTTTACGCAGCCCGTTCTCTGGGTCTATTCGCCGGTCACGGCAGATGCAGTTGACCATATTCCGCACAGCGCGCTGGTCTATGACTGCGTTGACCGCCATTCCGCCTATGGCGGGCTGATGAATCCCGCGCTGGTTGACCGCGAGGAGCTGGAGCTGGCAGGGAAGTGCGATGCTGTATTTGCAACCGCAGCGCCGCTGGCCGAGCGTCTGCGCGCGGCAAATTCCAATGTCTACTTTATCCCGAACGGCGCAAATTTTGAGCGCTTTTACCAGGCATCGCAGCAGCTTGAACCGCCGGAGGATATCCGAGACATCCCGCACCCGATCTTTGGCTTTGTCGGCGCGCTCCAGCCGTGCATTGCATACGGCTTTGCAGTGGCTGCGGCGCGCGCCCATCCGGAGTGGAGCTTTGTCTGGATCGGCGCAGAAAAGGCGGGGGCTGACCTTTCGGAGCTGAAAACGCTGGAGAATGTCCACTTCCTTGGCCTGCGGCCAAATGAATCGCTGCCGGCGTATCTGGCGCAGTTTGACGCGTGCCTGAATCTGTTTGCAAAGAGTGATTTGAGCAAGGACGTCAGCCCGCTGAAATTCTATGAGTATCTGGCAACCGGCAAGCCGATCGTTTCCACGCGCCAGCCTGACCAGATTTTACTGTATGCTGATATGATTCACATTGCGGATACAGAGGACGCGTTTATCCGCTGCTGCGCGGCAGCACTTATGGACACAGAGCCATCGCGCACACGCCAGCGCATCGAGGCCGGCAGAGCCTGTTCCTGGGACGCGCGCGTGGCACAGATGCGCGCGGTTCTGAAAGACGGCAATATTTTGTGAAAAGCAAACGCCTGCGCATATGCGCAGGCGTTT
>CAZPYW010000035.1:0-5587 GCA_964590095.1 uncultured Oscillospiraceae bacterium
TGGGTCTGTGCAAGTACACCGGCTCCGGCGGCAAGGGCGGCGCGTCCGATGCCTCGGCCGAGGTTGTGGGCAGAGTGCGCAAGCTGCTCAACGACAACGGCGTCATCTGGCAGATGGCCGAGCTTGGCAAGACCGACGCCGGCGGCGGCGGTACGGTGGCAAAATATATGGCCAAGCGCAACATTGACACGCTGGATGCGGGCGTTCCCGTCCTTTCGATGCACGCACCGTATGAAACCGTGGCCAAGCTGGACTGCTATATGACCTATCGCTGCATGAAGGCCATTTTTGAGCAAATGTAAAATCCATTCCATGAAACAGAAAGTCCCAGAGTGCATGCTCTGGGACGTTTGCTGCCGAAAAACGGCTTCGCCGTTTTTCGGCAAAAGGGCTTGCAACCTGCTGTGCGCAGAATTTGACGCCTGCGGCGGTCAAATTCCACACTTGCAGGTCGAGCGGTATTTTTGTCCACGTACATGCCGCGGCCAAAAATAGATTTGAACGGATTCGCGTCTGCGGACGCGAACTCTGCGAGGCATTCTGACACAATGAAAAGTCCCAGAGCGTCTGCTCTGGGACTTTTGCTGACTTTTCATTAAACGTTAAACAGGAAGTTGACCACGTCGCCGTCTTTCATGACGTACTCCTTGCCCTCACTGCGGTAGAGACCCTTGGACTTGGCGGCGGCCAGCGAGCCGCAGGCCTTGAAGTCCTCAAAGGCAATGACCTCGGCGCGGATGAAGCCGCGTTCAAAGTCAGAGTGGATCTTACCGGCGGCCTTGGGCGCCTTGCTGCCGCGCACAATCGTCCATGCGTGGACATCATCCTCACCGGCGGTCAGGAACGAGATATAGCCAAGCAGATCATAGGAGGTCTTGATCAGGCGGTCAAGGCCGCGCTCATGCAGACCAAGCTCATCCATGAACATCTGTGCCTCTTCCTCATCCATGTCCATGATGTCCTCTTCAAACTTGGCCGCCACCGGAAGCACCGCCGCGCCCTGTTCTGCGGCCAGCGCAGCCAGCGCCGTGTACTGAGCGTTCGACTGGTAGTCAGCCATGCCGTCCTCATCCAGGTTTGCGGCGTAAATGACGGGCTTGACGGTCAGCAGACCGCCGTCCTGCAAAATATCGCGGTCATCGTCGGTAAATTCAAACGTGCGCGCGGGTTTGCCGTCGGACAGGTGGGCAAGCAGTGCCTCACACATCTCGGCCTCATGCTTGTACTTCTTGTCGCCGCCCTTCAGATTCTTCTTTGCCTTTTCCAGACGGCGCTCAACCACCTCAAGATCGGCCAGAATCAGCTCAAGCTCAAGCGATTCCGCGTCGCCGCGTGCATCGGCGGGCTCGGTGAACAGAACGCCGTTGTCAAAGCAGCGCACCACGTGAACCAGCGCGTCGGTCTGGCGAATGCCCTGCAGCATGGCGCTGTTTTTGCCGCCCTTGCTGACACCGGCAACGTCCACAAAGTCGATCGTGGCGGGGGAGTATTTTTTCGGGTGATAAAAATCGGCCAGCCAGTCCAGCCGCTCATCCGGCACGCGCGCCTGGCCGATATTTGCCCGCGACGCGCCGCCATAGCCGCCGGTCTCAGCCTGTGAGCCGGTCAGCGCGTTAAACAGCGTGGTCTTGCCAACACCGGGCAAACCAACGATACCTAATTTCATATCTATTTTCTCCTTTATCCGGCTGCGCCGGAGCGCATATAACGGTTTCTGCGTCTATTATAGAGCAGAACAACACGTTTTTCAACCACAAACGCGTCCCAAACGCGTCCCATCTGCGCATATAGTCACCAGAAAAGCGGAGATGAAGATCAAACACAGGCTCATCCCCCGCGCCTAAAATCATCATAATACTGAACAGTATGATTCCGATGCCCTGTAATTGCCTTTTCATATGGCTTGCTCTTCATAGAATAGAATAAACAAAGCACGCGCGCTGCGGGCGGCTAACGCTTTTCAGCCGATTGGCAGATCGTCGTCCAGCGTCTTTCCGTCCAGCAGGAGCAGCTTTTCGGCAAGCAGCCGCGACAGCCCTGCGGCGATGGCAGCAGACGCGATCAGGTCACTTGTCTGGTGGACGGCGAGCTCGTCGCCGGTATCGGCGTGGCCGAGGATCGGCCCTGCCACCAGACGGATTTGCTGGGCAAAATACGCGGCGGTGACGCGGTGACGCTGTGCATAGGCATCATAGATCCGGCGAACCTCATCGATGGGGATGTCCATCGGGATCATGGTTTGCAGGGTGGCGATGCTAAGACTCTGCTTCAGCGTGCAGATCATGATCAGATACGCGATGTGGATGCGGTAATAGCGCTTGCGGCGCGGCATGGGCATAATGCGGTTGCGGACATAGTTGTTGATGGTCGCGGCGGTCAAAAACTGTTCTTCCTTCAGCTCCGGCGGCAGATAGTCCAGATACTCCCGCATCAAAACCAGGACCTGCTCCATATACAGTCCAAGATCCGGAATATCCTCCCACCGCGGCAGGCGGTATTCATTCAGATATTTCTCCCAGCGCCGCAGCTTTCCGGCAACCAGCTGATCGTCATAGCTCATATTGGATACTCCGTTCTGTAAGGATTTGGTGCAGCGGCTAAAAACGGCGGATAAAATACCCGCCGCGTCAGCAAACTGCTTACATTATAACCGTTTTTTTGTCGCAATACAAGCCATATGCGCCCGTGTTTGTTGACACCCGAAAAAAAGTGTGTTAATCTAATATTTGATATCAGATTAACGGAGGCTCCCCATGCGTTTTACCATCATCACCGACACATCCGCAAACCTGCCGTCGGCCTATCTCTCACAGCATGAGATCGCGGTCGTTCCGCTGGAATACATCATCGATGGGCAGCCGCACGTCTGTCTGGACACCGAAAGCTTTGATGGTGAAAAATACTATGATGATATCCGCGCAGGGCTGAGCGTTGCGACCTCACAGGTCGCGCCGCAGCGCTATATCGACTGCTTCACGCCGGCGCTTGCGCGCGGCGAGTCGATTCTGTTTATCGGGATGTCCTCCGGCATCAGCGGCTCGTTTGCCTCGGCGCAGATCGCCGCAGATGAGTTGCGCGACGCGTATCCCGACGCGCACATCCGGCTGATCGATACGCTGGGCGCATCGCTGGGTGAGGGGATTTTTGTGCTGCGCGCCGTCGAGTGCCGTGAGCGCGGCATGACGCTGGATGAAACGGCGGACTATCTGCTGGACATGGTGCAGCGCGTCTATCAGTGCGTCATGGTTGAGGATCTGATGCACCTGCGGCGCGGCGGCCGCGTCTCGGGCAGCACGGCGCTGCTGGGGACGGTACTGGGAATCCGTCCGGTCTTAAAGGGAAATGAAGAGGGCAAATTCGCGGCCTGCGCCAAGCCGCGCGGCAGAAAGGCCGGCATCGCGGCGCTGGCGAAAAAATACGCCGAGCTGGTCGACCACGCGCAGGAGCAGACCGTCGGCATCGCCCATGCGGGCTGTCATGCGGACGCGCTGGCGCTGGCAGAGCAGCTTCGCGCCATTGCCGCGCCAAAAGAGATTCTGATCGTCTGCTATGAGCCCGTTACCGGCTCACACATCGGCCCCGGGGCGCTGGCGCTGTTCTTTGAGGGAAAAGACGGCGTGCGCGGGATGTAAGACGAGTCGGCGGCTGATTTTGGGAATATCATGTGCATTTGCCATCGGCGGGCTTCGTGTGAGCCTGCCGATGGTTTTTTGTATTTTAGTAATTGCTTTTTCAAAATGAATTATATAAAATAGACACATCCAAGGATTGCGGAGGACGGTCATGACAAAATTTACATTTCAGCTGGTCAGCGCGATGGAAAAGGTCCTGCCTGACCGGCAGCCGAGGCCGCTGCGCGCGGGCGTACAGCGGGGCTTTTTGGGCGAAAAGCTGAGCGTTCAGCTGGCCTATACCTGTGAGAATGACGATCTGGGCGGGAGCAATTGCAGCTTCATTCCCAGACTCCGCACAGACGCGCAGACGCAGACGGCGCTGCGGCTGGTGGAGCTGGTGCCATGCGGCTATCCGTGCCACGGCACGCGGGACGCAGATTATCTGGTCACAACGGCCGGCATGTATCCCGATCTGCTGCGGCCGCTTAGGCAGGATACGCCGGTCAAGGCCATCGCCGCGCAGTGGCGCGCGCTCTGGCTGGATATCACGGCGGCAGCGGGCACGCATACCATCACGATCGAGCTGTTTACGCCGGACGGCGTGCTTTTGGAGCGTCTTTCCTTTGCGGTTGAAGTGCTTGGCATGCAGCTGCCGGAGCAGACGCTGCTGCACACGCAGTGGTTCCATGCGGACTGTCTGGCCAACTATTATCACGTGCCGGTTTTCAGTGAGGCGCACTGGAATTACATCGACAACTTTATGCACAGCGCAGCAGAGCACGGCGTCAATATGCTCCTGACGCCGATCTTTACCCCGCCGCTGGATACGGCAAGGGGCGGCGAGCGCACGACCGTCCAGCTTGTGGGGGTGACGCGGACAGACGGCTGCTACAGCTTTGATTTTTCGCTGCTGCGGCGCTGGATCGCGCTGTGTGAGAAAAACGGGATCCGCGAGCTGGAGCTTTCGCACCTGTTCAGCCAGTGGGGCGCAGCATGTGCGCCAAAGGTCATCGCGTGCGTGGACGGAACGCAGATGCGCCTGTTCGGCTGGGAAACACCGGCGGTAGGCGGGGAATATACGCGCTTTCTGCATGCGTTTCTTCCGGCGCTCAAGCGCTTTCTGGCAGAATGCGGCTGGCTGGAGCATACATGGTTTCACATCTCGGACGAGCCGAGTGAGGAGCAGCTGCCCTCGTTCGCGGCGGCGCGCGACTCGGTGCGCGAGCTGCTGGACGGCTGCCGCGTCATCGACGCGCTGAGCAGCTATGAATTCTACCGGCGGGGACTGGTCACGCGGCCGGTCGTCAGCGTCGATCACATTGCGCCGTTTATCCGCTGCAAGGTGCCGCATCTGTGGGCGTATTACTGCACCGGACAGGCGGTTGATGTGCCGAATCGGTTCATCGCCATGCCAAGCAGACGAAACCGCATTCTGGGCGTGCTGCTGTATTACTTCCGGATTGAGGGCTTTTTGCACTGGGGCTTTAATTTCTACAATTCGCAATACTCGCTGGAGCAGATCGACCCCTATCGCGTCACGGACGCGGGAGAGGGCTTCCCCTCGGGCGACCCGTTTTTGGTCTATCCCGCGCCGGACGGAACGGCGTATGAATCCATACGCGGCGCGGTCCTGCAAAAGGCGCTGTGCGACCTGCGTGCGCTGGAGCTTCTGGAAGCGCGCCGCGGCAGGGCTTGGGTCATGCAGCTGCTGGATACGCTGGCGGGAGAGCCGCTTTCGTTCAGCCACTATCCGCGCAGCGCGGACTTCTTTGACCGGCTGCGCGAGGCAATGGCGCAGGAACTGGCTGCGGACTGAGCAGGCTGTCCTGTGTCCGGCGGCAATTGTCAGCCGAAACAGCAAACAGGCGCGCGCATATCTGCGCGCGCCTGTTTTGTGCGCTTTTGCGGTGTTTTTGCGGCTGCGCGCGATTATGGATTGATTTTCCGCAGCAGGACAGGTAAAATAGACACAG
>CAZPYW010000035.1:5687-12310 GCA_964590095.1 uncultured Oscillospiraceae bacterium
GCTGCGCGCGATTATGGATTGATTTTCCGCAGCAGGACAGGTAAAATAGACACAGGCGGCGCGTACAGGCGGCGGCCGCAGGACTACGATGCAAAGTGAGGATGCACGATGGAACAGTATGATGTTGTTGCACTGGGTGAGCTTTTGATCGACTTCACCTGTCAGAGCACGGACACGGACGGCTACCCCACCATGGCGGCACACCCGGGCGGCGCGCCGGCAAATTTCCTTGCCGCGGCGGCGCACTTCGGCGGGAAAACGGCGCTTTTGGGCAAGGTCGGCACCGATACGTTTGGCAGACTTCTGACCCAGACGCTGCGCGGCGCGGGCATTGAGACGGAAGGCATTGTGGCCGATGCGGATGTGTTTACCACGCTGGCCTTTGTCACGCTGGATGCGCATGGCGACCGTGAGTTTTCCTTTGCGCGCAAGCCGGGCGCGGATACGCAGCTGCGGTTTGACGAGGTCAGACTGCCGCTGATCGACCAAGCGCGTGCGCTGCATTTTGGGACGCTGTCGCTGACGGCTGAGCCTGCGCGTGAGACGACGCGGCGCGTTGTGGCCTATGCAAAGGCACAGGGCAAGCTTATCACCTATGACCCCAATCTGCGAAAGCCCCTCTGGAACACCATGGATGAGGCCAAAGAGCAGATGCTGTGGGGACTGGAACAGGCAGACGTGGTGAAAATCAGCGACGAAGAGGTCGAATTCCTGTTTGGCCTGTCGCCCGAGGCGGGCGCGGCGCACATTCTGGAGCACTATCCGGTCAAGCTGGTCTTTGTCACCTGCGGCGCGGACGGCTGTATCTTCCAAAACGCACGCGCAGCGGGGCATGTGGACGGCCTGTCCGGTCTGCACGTTGTGGACACGACCGGCGCGGGCGATATCTTTGGCGGAAGCGCCGTGTGGCGCGTGCTGCAAAGCGGCAAGGCACCCGATGCGCTGGATGCGGACGAGCTGCGTCAGATCACGCAGTTTGCCTGTAAAATGGCGGGACTGTCCACCACGTTCTATGGCGGGATTTCAAGCGTACAGCATTTGCCGAAGGAATAAGAATAAGAAATCAGAATGCAGAAAAGCAGGGCGCGCCAATGGCGCGCCCTGTATTGCGTGAAACGCCGGACGGCGGCGAAGGAAAAAACCTCTCTGTGATGCGCATCACAGAGAGGATTTTGTGCGTTGCAGATTTTTTGTTTATCGCTCGGTTCCGACGAAGAACACGGAAAGCGTGCCGGGGCCGGAGTGTGAGCCGATGACCGGTCCGACGTAATTGATGATGACGTCTTTGACGCCCACGCGTTCGCGGATGAGCGAGGCGGCGTATTCCGCGTCCGCAAGACAGTCGCCGTGCGAGATAAACACGGTCTGCTCGTGGATGTCGATGCCCGTGTCGCTCATTTTCTGAACCAGTGCGGCGAGAGAGGCCTTGCGGCCGCGCGCCTTTGAGACGCTGACAAGCTTGCCGTTGTCGTCCATGTGCATGACGGGCTTGATTTGAAGCGCCGTTCCAAGCAGCGCCGTGGTCGCGGGGATGCGTCCGCCGCGCTTGAGGAACATCAGATCATCCACCGTGAACCAGTGGCAGATGTGCAGCTTGGTCTGCTCGACAAAGGCGGCAACCTCGTCAAGAGAGAGGCCTGCGCGCTGCTTCTCAACGGCCAGATGCAGCAGCAGACCCTGTCCAAGTGAGGCGCACAGGCTGTCGATGCAGACGATTCTGCGGTCGGGATAGCTTTCGCGCAGCTCATCGGCGGCGATGCAGCCGGACTGATAGGTGGTGCTGAGGCCAGAGGAAAAGCCGACGTAGAGAATATCGTCGCCCGCAAGCAGACACTGCTCCATCGCGTCGCGGAAGGCGGCGGGATTGACGGCGCTTGTGCTTGCGCTTACGCCGCCGCGCAGCTTTTCATACAGCGCGTGAAAGCCAAGCTCGCTCCCGTCGAGCAGATTGTGATACGTTGCCCCCTCCAGCGTGATGGTCAGCGGCAAAACGGTAAGCCCATAGGAATCGGCCAGCGCCTGCGGCAGATCGCAGGACGAGTCCGTAAAAATACGAAAACCAGACATGGTGAACCTCCCAGAAATGATGCGTCTATTATACCGACGTCTGCCGGAAAAAGCCAGAACGGAGTGGCCTGTTTTGACTCTACCGTTTCAAAACGCGATTCTACTTGTGGTAGAGTCCGGAATTTTGCGCAAAAACGGCTGAAATTATGAAATTTCACGCGGGGGCTTAACGCCGCGCGCCAAATGTGGTATGATATGGCTACCACAGGCGGCAATCGTGCGCCGTGGCAGAAGCGGCGCAGGCCGCAGAAAAACAGGAGCATCAATATGAAAAAACAGGAGCATAACGGAGCGCAGCACAGCCGCACCCTTTCGCCGGTCGTGCTGATCGCGCTGATCGCGGCGGCGCTGCTGCTGGTGGCGGCGCTTTTGTGGTTCTCTGCGCTGCGCAGCATCAGTGACAGACCGGTGCAGCCGCAGCCCGAGACGCCGGAGCAGGTGCAGACGCCCAGCGAACCGCAGGTGATCGCGGCCTCAGACCCTGCACCCGCCGAGGAAGAACCGCTGGCAGAAGCGGAGGAAAAACCGGACGAGCCGACGCAAGCACCATCAGACAAAGGCACGCAGCCAGACGGCTGGGCGGCGGAAACCGACGAGACGATGACGCTGGAGCTTCAGCTCTACAGTGAGAACGCCATTTTGATCGATCTGGAAACCAACACGGTCATTGCGGAAAAAGAGCCGGACGCGCGCATTTACCCCGCCTCCATGACCAAGGTCATGACGGCGCTGGTCGCGTGCGAGCAGATCGAAAACTGGGACGACACATTCCGCATGACACAGGCGATCATCGACCCGCTGTATCTGGCCGATGCCACGCTGGCCGGCTTTGTCAACGGCGAGGACGTCAATATGCTGGATCTGGTCTACGGCTCGATCCTGCCCTCTGGCGCAGAGGCGACTGAGGCGCTGGCCATCCAGCTGGCAGGCTCGGAGGAGGGCTTTGTCGCGCTGATGAACGAGAAAGCGCAGGAGCTTGGCCTGACGCAGACGCACTTTGTGGATGCAAGCGGCCTGCACGATGAGGAGCACTACACGACCGTCCGCGAGATGAGCGTGATTCTCCGTGCGGCGATGGAAAACGAGATCTGCCGCCAGGTGCTGGCCAGTGCAACCTATACCTCTGCTGCGACCGAGCAGCACCCCGAGGGCGTGGATATGTACAACAAATTCCTCCTGCGGATGGAGAACGCCGATCGCGGCGGCGCCGAGATCGAGGGCGCGAAGACCGGCTACACCGCGCAGGCAATGAACTGCTGCGCAAGCTTTGGCACCTCGCCGTCGGGCAGGGCGCTGCTTTGCGTGACGGCGCACGCGTGGACGGGCGATTTCTGTATCGAGGATCACGTGGCGCTTTACAGCAGGTATAACGGAGAATAATATAATGTGCGCCGCGGCAGGGCGGCGCAGGGGCAGGAGGTATTGCCATGAAAAAGCTCTCAGCACGGATGTGGCTGACGATCATCCTGATCGGACTGGTTGGCCAGCTGGCATGGACGATCGAAAACATGTACTTTAACGTGTTTCTCTACAACACGATCTCGACCGACCCGCGCTATATTTCGGCCATGGTGGGCTGGAGCGCGGCGGCGGCCACACTGACCACGCTTTTGATGGGCGCGCTGTCTGACCGCGTGGGGAAGCGAAAGTGCTTCATCTGCGGCGGGTATATTCTGTGGGGGCTTTCAACGGCGGCATTTGGACTGGTCAGCGTGGAAAACGCGGCAAAGCTCTTTCCTGCGCACGCGGCAGCTGCGGCGGCGGTGATGGTCGTGGTGCTGGACTGCGTGATGACGTTCTTTGGCTCGACGGCAAACGACGCGGCCTTTAACGCCTATATCACCGACGCCATTGACACGCATGAGCGCGGCCGCACCGAGGCGGTGCTGGCGGTGCTGCCGCTGCTGTCGATGCTGATGATCTTCGGCCTGTTTGACGGCATGACGCAGCGCGGCGAATGGAAAGCATTTTTCGCTATCTTTGGTACGGCGGTCACGCTGGCCGGTGTGATCGGGTGCTTTCTGGTGCAGGAGCCGCCGCTTGAGCCGAAAAAAGAGCCGTACTTCAAGAACCTGCTCTACGGCCTTCGGCCGGACGTGGTGCGCGCAAATCCCGAGCTGTATCTGGCCTTTGCTGCGTTCTGCGTCTTTTCTGTCGCGGTGCAGGTCTTTTTCCCGTATCTGATTATCTATATTCAGAATTATCTGAAAATCGACAACTATGCCATCGTGCTGGGCGTGGTGCTGATCACGGCGTCGCTGGTCAGCGTGCTCTCCGGCCGCGTGATCGATCGGGTTGGCAAGCTGCGCTTTGTGCCGCCGGCGGCTGTGGTCATGCTGCTGGGGCTGCTGGGCATGTATGCCGCGCGCACGACTGTTCCGGTGATCGTGGCGGGCTGTGTGATGATGAGCGGCTATATGCTGCTCACGGCGGCGCTCTCCGGTGAAATCCGCGACCACACGCCCGAGGGAAAAGCGGGACTGTTTCAGGGCATCCGGATGATCTTTGGCGTGCTGCTGCCGATGATTCTGGGGCCGATGCTTGGCGCGGCTGTCATCCGCGGCTCAGACAGCACGTATGTGGAGCTTGGCGTGACCAAAACTGTCCCCACGCCGTCCATTTTTCTGGCGGCGGCTGTTGTTTTGCTGCTGATCGTGCCGCCGGTCATGGCGCTGAAAAAACGCGCATCGCGCAGGGAGGAACACGCATGAAGCAATTGATGACCGTCTGGGGCGAGACGCTCGACCCGAATCACGTTCTGCAGGAGTATCCGCGCCCGCAGCTGGTGCGCGGGGATTATCACAATCTGAACGGCTACTGGGACTACGCCATCTGCGAGACGGATGCGCAGCCAGAAAAATATGACGGCAGGATTCTGGTGCCGTTTTCGCCCGAGGCGCCGCTCTCCGGCGTGGGACGGACGCTGCGCGCCGGTCAGACGCTTTGGTACAGGCGGCTGCTGGATGCTGCGCCGCAGGAGGGGAAGCGTCTGCTGCTGCACATCGGCGCGGCAGACCAGCGCGCCCGTGTCTACCTGAACGGTACGCTGCTGGGCAGCCATATTGGCGGCTATACCGCCTTTACCGTGGAGCTGACGCAGGCACTGCGGCAGGAAGAAAACGAGCTTTTGATCGCCGTACAGGACGAGACGGAGCAGAGCCCACTCTCGCGCGGCAAGCAGAAGACGAAGCGCGGCGGAATCTGGTACACGCCGCAAAGCGGCATCTGGCAGACGGTTTGGATGGAGTGGGTGCCGCAGACGTATATTACCGGCCTGCGCATCACGCCGGACGCCGCCGCCGGAAGCGTGCGGCTGACTGTGGAGAGTGAACAGGACAAAATCTGCTATGTTCACTTTCAGGGGCGGCGCACCGGCGGGTATACCAATCGCGAGATGAATCTGACGGTGGCCGAGCCCGAGCTCTGGACGCCGGAGAACCCAAAGCTGTACGACTTTTCTGTTCAGCTGGGCGAGGACAGCGTGGAGAGCTATTTTGCCCTGCGCTCGACCGGCGTTGGGACAGACGAACAGGGAAGATCCTGTTTGCTGCTAAACGGCAGACCGTATTATCAAAGCGGCGTGCTGGATCAGGGCTACTGGCCGGATGGGCTGTATACCGCGCCAAGCGATGAGGCGCTGATCTATGACATTCAGCTGATGAAGGACATGGGCTTTAACATGCTCCGCAAGCATATCAAAATTGAGCCGATGCGGTGGTATTACCACTGTGACCGGCTGGGCATGCTGGTGTGGCAGGATATGATGAACGGCGGCGGAAGCTATGACCCGCTTGTCATCTCTGCGCCGCTGGTGACGCACCGCCATCTGCGCGATGACCGGTATCGCCGCTTTGCCCGCGCGGATGCAGAGGGGCGCGCGCTTTATTATGCAGAGCTGGACGAGCTGGTGCATCAGCTATACAACTGCCCCTGCATCGTCACCTGGGTGCCGTTTAATGAGGGCTGGGGACAGTTTGACGCGGCAGAGGCCGTGCGCCGGATTGAGGCCGCAGACAAAACGCGCGTGATCGACCACGCCAGCGGCTGGCACGACCAGAAGCTTGGAGCGCTGCAAAGCCTGCACGTCTATTTTTATCCCTACCGATTCCGGCCGGACAGGCTGGGACGCGCAGTCGTGCTCTCAGAGTTCGGCGGCTATCAGCTGCCGCTTGCAGGGCACACGTGGAATGATGCAAACTTTGGCTATCGCGCGTTCCGGACGCGTGAGGCGCTGGAGGCAGCGTTTGAGAAGCTCTATCGCGGGCAAATCATCCCTGCTGCGCAGCAGGGGCTTGCGGCCAGCATCTACACGCAGCTCTCAGACGTTGAGGACGAGGTCAACGGCTTTGTCACCTATGACCGCAAGGTGGTCAAGCAGGACGCGGCGCATGTCCGCGCGATCAACAGAGAACTGCAATAAAGCAATAAAATCGGCCGGCGGCAGCAGCCGCCGGCCTTTGCCGCGCGAAAGCGCGGCATTTTTGCGCCCAAAGGGCGCGAAATTCTTGCGCGCGAAGCGCGCGGGGCGCATGTTCAACGTTTCACGTTGGAGAGAT